>CAYGKX010000430.1:0-1341 GCA_964350225.1 uncultured Rhodospirillaceae bacterium
CCAGCCGCGTGCTGACCACGGTCTACGATATTTCCGACGTGGCGCTTCGGGCCCGTGGTGTCATGGCCAACAGCGTGCCGGCCGCCCCCTGCCCGGGCGCCGGGCGCCCGGAGGCGCATTTCGCGCTGGAACGGCTCTTGGACATGGCGGCCCGGAAAATCGGGCTCGACCGGATCGAGATCCGGCGGCGCAACATGGTCCAGCGCGCACAGCTTCCCTATCGCAGCGCCATGGGCCTCAACTACGACTCGGGCGACTTCATCGGCAATCTGGACCGCGTGCTCGATCTCTCCGACTGGGCCGGACACCCGGCCCGCCGGGCCGACGCGGCGGCGCGCGGCAAGTTGTCCGGCATCGGGGTCGCCAGCTACATCGAATCGCCCGTCGGCGACCCGCGCGAACGGGTGACGTTGACGGTCGAGGCAGGGGGCCGGGTCGACCTCGTCGCCGGCACCCAGTCGACCGGCCAGGGCCATGAGACGAGCTTTGCCCAGGTCGCGGCCGACCTCCTGGGCGTCCCGTTCGAGGCCGTGCGCTTCCGGGGCGGCGACACGCGCTTCGTCGGAATGGGCGGCGGCTCCCACTCCGACCGGTCGATGCGGCTGGTCGGGAGCCTCCTCGTCGAGGCCTCCGGGGAAATCGTCGCGGCCGGCCGCGTGGCCTGCGCGGAGATCTGGGGCGTCGAGCCCGCCGAGGTCGCTTTCGAGGACGGGCGCTTCCAGGCTCCCGGCGCCAACCGGGCCCTATCCCTGATCGAACTCGCCGACATGCTGGACGAGGAAGCCCCCGCGCGCCTCACCGCGACGAAGGATTTCATCGGCCGGATGCCGGCGCACCCGACCGGCTGCGCCGTCTCGGAAGTCGAGATCGACCCGGAGACCGGTGTCGTCGAGATCGTGCGTCATTCGACCGTCGACGACGTCGGCCGGCCGATCAACCCGCTCATCGTCGACGGACAGGTCCATGGCGGCATCGCCCAGGGCGTCGGCGAGGCGCTGATCGAGGGCTGCATCTACGATCCGGAGAGCGGACAGCTCCTGACCGGCTCCTTCATGGACTACGGGATGCCGCGGGCGGACATGTTGCCGTCTTTCTCCGTCGAGCTTGCCGAGGACCCGACGGCCGGCAATCCGCTGGCGATCAAGGGCGGCGGCGAGGCGGGAATCACGCCGGCCATCGCCGCCATCTCCAATGCCATCGTCGACGCGCTCAAGGAGCGTGGTGTCGACCATGTCGACCTCCCGGCCACGCCGGAACGGGTCTGGCGCGCCCTGCGCGACGGCGGCCAGGCGGGCTAGCGGCCTCACGATATGGAACGGCCGCACCGGCGGCGTTATAAGT
>CAYGKX010000430.1:1351-2519 GCA_964350225.1 uncultured Rhodospirillaceae bacterium
CATATCGACCTGCCGGCGACGCCGGAGCGGGTGTGGCGCGCGCTGCAGGGCGGCGATGCGGACGGCTGAGGGTGCGCGATATGGCTTGGCCGCCAGCGCGGCGCTATAACTCTATTGAAACAAGCGGCGCCTGGCGGTGCCGAAGGATGCAAGGGAGGCCATGATGACCGACACGGCGGAACGCCCGATCCTGGTCCTGGGCGGCGGCATCGGAGGGCTGACCCTCGCCGGCTGCCTGGAAAAAATGGGCCTGCCCTATCTCGTCCTGGAGCAGGCGCCGGAACTGGGTGAGGTCGGCGCCGGCATCCAGATCGCGCCGAACGGCGTCCACGTCCTCCGCTATCTCGGCGTCGACGGCATTCTCGACCGGGTCGGCCACAAGCCGGAATTCTACAACGCGCGCGACTGGAAGACGGCCGGCCTCCTTTATGCCTCGCCGCGAAATCCGGACTTCGCCGAGAAATACGGTGCGCCCTATTACCAGATCCATCGCGCCGATCTTCTGGATCTCATCGCCACGGCCGTCCCCGAGGAGAAGCTGCGCCTCGGCCGCCGCGCCGTTTCCGTCAGCGACGCGGGCGACCATGTCGCGGTCGAGACGACCGATGGCGAACGCTACGAAGGCGCGATTGCCATCGGCGCTGACGGCATTCATTCGGTCGTCCGCTCCCACCTGTTCGGCGCCGACAAGCCCCGCTGGACCGGCATACTGATGTTTCGCCTGACCGCCTCGCTCGACAATCTACCGGACCGATTCTCGGAATTCCGGGCCGGCACCTATCATGGCCCGAACGGCCACATCACGACCTACCCGTTGGAAGGCCACAACAGCATCAATTTCGCGGGCGCCTGGGAGACCGAGCAGTGGGAGGAGGAATCCTGGTCGCTCGAATGCTCGAAGGAAGACGTCCACAAGGCCTACGAAGGCTGGCACGAAGACCTGCATGCATTGGTCGACGCAGCGGAGCGGATCAACAAATGGGCGCTGTTCGACCGCGACCCGATGACCCGATGGACGAAGGGACGCCTGACCGTCCTCGGCGACGCAGCCCACCCGATGCTGCCCTTCATGGCCCAGGGCGCCTGCATGGCGATCGAGGACGCCTATGTCCTGGCAGCCCTGCTGAACGGGCGCAAAGACGACTGGCCGGGTGCCCTCAAGACATAT
>CAYGKX010000430.1:2529-3898 GCA_964350225.1 uncultured Rhodospirillaceae bacterium
GATCGAGCGAACCGGGAAAGTGCAGTTGAGCGCCCGATCGCGCACCAAGCAGATGCACGAGCCTTCGGCCTTCGGTCGCATCCTGCGCAACGTCAATTACTGGCTGGGCGGACTTACGAAGAGCGGCGGCAAACGCTTCAATCCGGACTGGGTCTACGAGAAGAATGTCGTCGCCGACTATCCGCCGGGCGACCCTCCAATGGAACGCGCTGCTTGAACGTCCGTCATAGCGGGGGCAGACCATGACGAGACCGAAGATGATGGCCTGCTTCGCTTCGCCGGACGGCCCGGAAATCCGAGAGGTTGGCCGGCCTGCGCCGAAACGGGACGAGGTCCTGGTCAGGGTGCACGCCGCCGGCCTGAACCGGGCGGACCTTGCCGGCACCCTGCCGCGCGCGCTGCCGACCCTTGGGAAGAAACGTCCGCCGCTCGGCCTCGAATGGGCCGGCGAGGTGGTCGAGGTCGGTCGGGCCGTCCGCGAGTTCGCGCCCGGCGACCGGGTAATGTGCTCCGGCCAGGGCGGATATGCGGAATATGCCGTCACGGACTACGGACGGGTCCTGCCCGTTCCGGACAACAACATGAGCTGGGAACAGGCCGCCGGCCTGCCGATCGCCCTTCTCACCGCCCACGACGCCCTGGTCACCCACGGTCGACTGGCCGAGGGAGAGGTCGTATTGATCCAGGGGGCCAGTTCGGGGGTCGGTCTGATGGCGTTGCAGATCGCGAAGAAGCGCGGGGCGCGGCTGGTCATCGGCAGCTCGACCAACGAAGCACGGCGCGCGCGCCTGCCGGAATTCGGCGCCGATTTCGTGATCGACAGCACCGACCCCGACTGGCCGGACAAGGTGATGCTGGAAACCGGCCCGATAGGAGTCGACGTGATCATGGACATGATCTCGGGCGGCGTCGCAATTGGCAACTTGAAGGCGGCGGCGGTCCGGGGGCGCATCGTCAATGTCGGACGCCTGGGCGGCATGACGGGAGAGTTCGATTTCGACCTTCATGCCTACAAGCGTCTCGACTATATCGGGGTCACCTTTCGTACACGCTCTATGGCGGAGGTGCGGAAGATCAACCGTCGTATGCAGGAGGACCTGTGGGAGGCCATGACGGATGGCAGACTGACGCTGCCCGTCGACAGCACCTTCCCGCTGGCCGATGCGAAGGACGCCCAGGCCCATATGAGTGCAAATGCGCATGTCGGAAAGATCATCCTGACGATGGATGGGTGAATTAGGTTCACCGAATGGCCCAGTGAACCCTCTCCCCTTGGGGAGAGGGCAGGGTGAGGGGGAACACCGGCATCGGCGGGAGAGTACACGCCCTCGCCATCCCCCTCACCCAGCTTCGGCTAAGCGCCGTCGGC
>CAYGKX010000431.1:0-255 GCA_964350225.1 uncultured Rhodospirillaceae bacterium
TCTAGTCCCGCCTCACCGGCACGAGATGAGGGAAGGGCCGTCCGGCATCGGGCGGCCCTTCTTCTTTGCCGGCGCCCCCCGCTTTTTGGTTTCACCGACCGGGCCGCATGCTAGGGTCCGCGCCATGTCACCCCAGCCAGATATCGACAAGGTCAGCGACCTGCTCGCCGAAACGGCGGCGGAGATCGTCCTGCCGCGCTACCAGAGCCTCGCCAATCACGAGATCGAGGAAAAGACGGGGCCCAACGACCTGGT
>CAYGKX010000431.1:265-3894 GCA_964350225.1 uncultured Rhodospirillaceae bacterium
GCCTTCGTCGACTGGGATGGGGATGGGGACCTCGACCTGGTGACGGCGGCGGACCTCGAAAGCGAAGTCTTCTTGTCGCGGCGCCTCCACGAGATGCTGCCGGGCGCCGCCATTGTCGGCGAGGAGGCGACGGCTGCGGATCCGACGCTGATGAACCGCCTGAACGAGGCGGGTGCCGTCTGGATCGTCGACCCGATCGACGGCACCTACAATTTCGCCCACGGCGACGAGAATTTCTGCATCATCGTCGCGCTCGTGCGGGATGGACAGACGGTGGCCGGCTGGATCCATCATCCGCTGCGCGGCGTCACGGTCGCCGCGGAAACCGGGCAGGGCGCCTGGCCGTCGCGGATGCCATACCGATCAAGCAGATGCGTGCCATTTTGTATGTCGGGCCGAAGCGGGCGCCGGCGCTGTTCGAGCGGGTCAAGGAGCTGCGGGATCATCTGGGGCCTCGCAGCTATACACGGTGCGCCGCGACCGAATATCTCGCTTTGGCGGAGGCAGAGGCCCATTACGCCATCTTCACGCGGCAGCTGCCCTGGGATCATGCCGCCGGCTGCCTGATCTACGAGGAATGCGGCGGTCATCTGGCCTATCTCGACGGCGGGCCCTACCGGCCGCTGCCGGATGCCCGGCCGCTGCTGCTTGCACCGGATGAGGCGAGCTGGCAGGAGCTGCGCGACATGTTTCAGCCCCGCGATGCCGCCGCGTGAAATCGCCGATGCCGTCGCCGCGCTGAACCGGGGCGACAGCGCGGCCGCCCGTGCCTTGTGCGACGCCGCGGTGAAGGCGGGCCGGGGCGATGCAGACATCTGGCACGTCCTCGGCATCCTCTCCGCCCGCGAGGGACGGTTGGCGGATGCGGTCAAGGCCTTCGCTGTCTCCATCGATCTCCAGCCCGATCACAGCGGAAGTCTTGCCAATCTTGCCTTGCTTCACCGACGCGCCGGCCGCCCCGATCTGGCCGTGCCTCTCTATCGTCGGACTGTCGAGATCGAACCCGGCAACGCGGCGGTTTGGCGCGGCCTCGCAGGGGCATTGCTCGCCCTCGGCGACGCCCGGCAGGCCCGCGCCGCGGCGGATACCGCCCTGGGCATCGCGCCGGACGACCCGGTCGCCCGGCGTCTCTCCCTCAACGCCACGATCCAGGACGAGGATGTGTCGGTTCCGCTTGCGGAAATCGAAAGCCTTGTCCAGGAGGCGCCCGACGCCGCCGCCAATCACTTCCTTGCCTCGCTCGCCTACAGCCGCCTGGCGCGCGAGGCGGATGCACGGGAGGCCCTGCGCCGCTGCCTCGCCCTCGATCCGCGTCACCACCAGGCGATGAACAATCTCGCCCGGCTGCATTTCGAGGCGGGCGAGTATGGCGCGGCGCGGCGTCTCTACGAAACCGCGATCTCCGTGCGGCCCGATTATGCCGAGGCCCGCTTCCAGCTGGGGCAACTGCTCCTGCTGCTGGGCGAGTACGAGCGAGGTTGGAGTGAGTATGCCTGGCGTCACCGGTCCGCCAATTATCGCCGTTTCGGCAACCGGGCGACGTCCGACCTTCCCCTCTGGGACGGCAGCCCCCTCGCCGGGCGCCGGCTGATTGTGCATGCCGAACAGGGGCTGGGAGACACGATCCAGTTCCTGCGCTACCTGCCGGCCATCGAGTCCGATGGCGGGACCATCCTCTGCTTTGTCCAGGAAGCCCTGGCAGATACCTTGCGCTCCTTCGATTCCGGGGCGGTGGACATCCGGTTTATCGAGCGGGCGGGGGCGGCGCCCATCGAGGCGGAGCTACAGGCGCCTCTGATGTCGCTCGCGGCACCTTTCTGGTCCCATAGGGGCGCCGCCGGCGACCGGGTTCCCTACCTCGCGGCGGATCCCGTGCGCGTCGAGGACTGGCGCCGCTGGTGGGCGGAACGGGGCAGGGGCAGGGGGCGCAAGCGTATCGGGCTGGTCTGGGCGGGCAATCCGCACCACCGCAACGATCGCAACCGGTCGATCCCCGCCGAGGCCCTGGGACCGCTCTTGGGCCTGCCGGACATCGACTGGGTATCGCTTCAGGTCGGCCCCGCGGCGGCGGGCACCCGGAACGCCCCGATGCAGGGGCGGATCACCGACATATCATCGCGGCTGACGGATTTCGCGGACACGGCAGCGGTAATGACGACCCTGGACCTGACGATCAGCGTCGACACGGCGCCGGCCCATCTCGCCGGCGCCCATGGCCTTCCCGTCTGGACACTGCTCCCGCATGTTCCGGACTGGCGTTGGGGACTGGAGAGTGCCGAGACACGATGGTACCCGTCGATGCGCCGTTTCCGCCAGGAGGCGCCGGTCAACTGGGCTCCTGTCCTGGATAAAGTTGCCACAGCTTTGCGGGAACACGAGGGTCGAAGTTAGAAAGGGCGATGATGAAGTTGGGAACGCGTTTCAGCGGAAAAGGGCCGGCAGCGGCGGTTCTTGTCGCAGGGTTGGCTGCATTTGCGCTCCCCGCGGCACCTGCCCGGGGCGCCGGCCTGGATAGCCTGATCGGATGCTGGACAACGAAAGAGTATGTCCCGACGTCGCTGGAATCCGACAGCACGCGGGCCGACGGCCACACGGTCATCCGGGAACGGTCGCTCCTCATCTTCGGTCGTATCGCCGGGACGAAGTATCTTGTCTTTGGCCGCCTGTACGAATGGGACCGGAAGCCCACCTACATCCTCGGGCCCACCTACCAGAATGGAGCCTACGACCCCGTTGCGCGGACGGTGACGTTCGGCTTTCCGGATGGCGGACTGGATACGGCCCGGCTCCTACCGGACGGACAGCTGCTCTATGTCCATGCCAAGTCGATCGCGAGCAAGTCCGCGATGTCGGTGAGGCACATGGAGCGGATAAACTGCGCCGCTGCCCGCAGGCTGGAGCTGGAGCTGCTCGACAGGAAGAAGACCCTGCCGAAACGCTGAGACGCTTCAGCCGTCCCGATTGAAGGCGAATGGCGAGAAGGCTTGCTGGGTCGGCATCATCTCGACCCGGTTTATGTTCACGTGAGACGGCAAATTCGCGACATAGAATACTGTGTCCGCAATATCTTCTGGCGACATGGGGTGGAATCCCTTGTAGACGGTGGCCGCCTTGTCGTCGTCGCCCTTGAAGCGAACCAGAGAGAATTCCGTCTCCGCCGCGCCGGGCTCAACCGACGTAACCCGGATATTCTTGCCCAGGAGATCCGCGCGGAGGTTGAGGGAGAACTGGTGTACGAAGGCCTTGGTCGCGCCATAGATCGCGATCCCGGGCATACCTAGATAGCAAGCGCCGGAGCCGACAATCATGATGCCGCCGCGCCCCCGCTTTTTCATGCTCTGGCCGAAGCGGTGGCATGCGCGCATCGTCGTCATAACATTGCGGATGGTCAGCGCTTCCCAGTTGGCGATGTCGTTATCGAGGAACATCGAGCCGTTTGGGTCCGCTCCGGCGTTGAGGATAAGCAGCCCGACTTCGCGTCCGGCTGCGGCTTCCCGCATCTTGTCGACTGCATCCTCTGCGGCAAGGTCGATCGATGCGGTAACGCATTCAACGTTATGTTGCGTGGTAATCTCTTCGGCGAGGCGTTCGAGTGGTCCTTCGCGGCGCGCAACAAGAACGAGGTTGAT
>CAYGKX010000432.1:0-3892 GCA_964350225.1 uncultured Rhodospirillaceae bacterium
TGACGATGCCCAGGGCGACCGCCAGGTACTCGCTGGGCCGCCCCGCCTCGGTCGCCATGCTGATCGTGACCGCGATCGAGCCCGGACCGGAGAGCATCGGCATCGCGACCGGCGTGAACGAGATATCGCTCATGCGTGCCGCCTCGGCGGCGGAGTCCTCGGGCAGGTCGGCCTGCGAGGAGGGATCGGCTCGCATCATGCCCATGCCGACCTGCGCCACGACGAGCCCGCCCGCCAACCGCAGCGCCGGCAGGGAGATCCCGAAGAACTCGAGCACCAGCGCGCCTGCTGCCAGCGACACGAGCAGGATGAGCGTCATCCAGACCGCCGCCATCGCCCAGGGTGTCATCGGCATGATATTTGCCGCCGCGGCGCTGGTTCACGACCTCTGGTACAAGAACCAGGTCGACGACATCAAAAGCCAGGTCGGCGCGGTCGGCTACAGCAAGCCCTTCATTCAGATCAAGGACAACACGATCGAGCTGAATTCCGGGGACGGTGCTTCGATCGTCCTGGATGGCAAGACGATCTACCTGAATGCCGACGGTATCGAACTGGCGACCGGGGTGAGCTCCGGTACCGTCAACGACGGCATCACCCTCTATACGAACAATGGCGGCATCAGTATGAATGCCGACCACTCCAGCGGCGCCCTTCTGACCTCCCCTCAGGGCAAGACCACCGTTTCCGGCACCGAACTCGAACTGACCGCCTTCAACACCGGCGAAATCGGTTCGAACGGGACCTGGACTCACAACGGCAGCTTCAGCGCCGGCACGACGACCGTCGGAGACCTGACGGCGACCAGCGTGACCGCGAACGGCATACCCCTGGCCCCGGCGGCCCCCGTCATCAATGCCAATCTCACACGCATCTCGAGCATGGAGCTCAACGCCTACGTGAACGTGGCGGCCCCGACGGACCTCCTGACGATGATCGCCGCGCTATAGCGGTTGCAAGCCCCGGGCGTAAGACCCGACGGCCGCGCCGCCGGGTGCGTCAAGGGTGCCTTCACGAGACGACATGAAGCTTTTCAACGAAACCCCCTTCGCCATCTCGACCACAAAGTTCAAGACGGAGCCGAAGGCGCCGATCCTGACCTTCATCGTCAAGGCGAAGCTGCGCCTGGTTCCGGAACAGCCGTGCGCGTTTCTGCCCCAGGATGAGCAGGAGCCGCCGCTGCCAGCCGAGTATTACGAGGACGACCACGGCAATTCCCTGATGCGGGACAGTGAGACCGCGCCCTTCAAGCTGCGCGCCGACTGCCTCCTGAACGCGACCTGTTACGCGCCGGGCGGCGTGCCCTGCCAGGCGCTCCCGGTCGTTTACGAGGTTGGCAAGATGCGCAAGACGCTGTGGATCTACGGGGATCGATACTGGGTCCGCAGCGGCCTCGCGAAGTTCGCGGCTTCCTCGCCGGAAGTCTTCGAAACAATGCCGATCCGGAACGAATATGCCCATGGGGGCTTTTCCTCCGCCCACAACAAGCACGGCCGGGGTCTCTTCAACGGCAATTCGGACGACGTGGTCGATGGTACGGTGCCCCTGGCAAACATCCAGCGCCACCGGGCCACCCATGTCACCCCCCACGAGGACCGGGAGCCTGCGGGGTTCGGCCCGCTCGACCCCACCATGCGGCCGCGCGTCGACCATGTCGGAACGTATGACGACGCCTGGCGCTACAAAAGGAAACCGCTGCCGCCGCGCGACTTCAGTTATGAGCATTTCAACGCCGCCCGGCGCGATCAGCAGGTCGACGGCTACCTGCGCGGCGACGAGGACCTGTATTTCGAGAACCTGCATCCCTCCCGTGCGAAATATGCGTCTAGGCTCCCCGGTATCGGCATCCGCTGTTTCCTGCTCCAGGTTTCGACCGGGACGGACGGACGGCAACTCGATCTGCTGGAGGCCCCCGCCTATCTCGACACCTGCTCGGTCGACATGGACGCGGAAATCGTCACCCTGATCTGGCGGGCGCGCGCACCGCTCGACCCGGCCGAGAAGGAACAATTCACACACGCCCTGATCGCCCAGGAGCCGCTGGACGTCCCGCGGGACGAGAGTTTCTATCGCCAGCGCATCAAGCAGCTGATCCTCGACGACGCCGGTGCCGCCGTGCCCCCGGAAGAGCCTGACGCGCCGGACATCACCGGGGACAAGGAGGCCGCAAAGCTGGAGGTGAACGAGAAGATGTTGCAGATTTTCGAACAGGGCCAAGCGCCGCCTGAAATGATCGAGATCGTCAAACGCAATCCGGATCCGAAGGCGGCCCTGGACGAACTGCTCCTCTATGCCAAGCAGATGGTGGAGAAGCTCCCCAAAGTTCCCGAATGAGACGGCGGCCAGCCTCGGGGCCGGGCAGAAGACCGCGCGGCGCGGAAGTCCGGCGGGAAGACGGTTCGCACTTCACCAATCGGTAACGCTGGCTGGAACACTGTAACCGGCGGGACGTCGCTGGCGATCGGCGACGGGGGCTATGCGCGCAAACGCGCGGTCGGAACTGGATACATGGCGGGCGGCGACGAGGGCGGGAACGGCCAGAGTGCCGGCAAGCGACGCCTGAAGCGGCCGATCCCCTCTCCGGGAGCTGAGGAGCGCTACTACACCCTCCGGGTCGACAGGACGACAGACCCTCAAGACCCTATCCTCGACTACGCGCGGCTCGGCAATCCGTCGGCCGACGCCATGTACGACCAGATGACCACGATCGAGGATTATGCGACCGACGCGATGACGTCGGACGAAAAACTCGACGCGACCCTGCCCGGCCTCGGGGCGGCGGGCGAATTCGACTATACGGCCGGAAGCCGCACGCGATTTGTCGAAGGCGACGATATCGAACGCATCGCCGGCGACGTGTACAAGGTCTACGGCTCCTACACCGAAGTCATTCTCGCCCCACAGGCGGAGGGCGGCGGCGGCGGGGGCGGCCAATCCAACCGGGTGTCGGGAACGAAGCAGCTAACCGCATTCGATCAGGGCTTCGGCACCTACTACAACCTCCAGCGTGGGGCTTCCTATTCGGCCAAGGCCGACATGGGCATTTCCTACGATTCCAATACCAAATACGACGCCAGGATATCGGCCCAAATGACCTCCTCCGCAGCGGTCAAATGGGAACTCTCCCTCGGTACGTCGCTCAAGGAATTCAAGGGCAAGTTCTCGTTCCTCGGCTATTCGGCTCAGATCGACGGTTCGGGAAATTTCAAGAGCAGCAATCTCGTCAGCGTCGGCAAGAAATCGGACACCCTGGCCAGCGAACGGATCGTCCTCGGTATCGCGAACCAGATAAACACCCAGACATGGTCCACTCTCTGGCAGTCGCTTCTGCTGCTGGCGAACAGCGTGAACGCCGCTTTCGTCGCGACAAACATCGCCGCCCTGGCGAACCAGAAGGATTTTGAAAAGGACGCGAAGAATCTCACGCCGTATCTCGAATCCATGCAATCGATGGCGATCATCCAGGCCTCTATCGCGCTGGTCGTCGCCATCGCCGGCAAGGTGTATGACAAGAACCTTTCCGACGAGGCGGCGAACATCAAGAACGAGGTCGGCATTCCGGGCATCGGTCGACCGTTCCTGAGTATCAAGCCGGACGACGGCGGAACGATCGAACTGAATACCGGCGGCGGTGCGTCGATCCTCGTCAAGGAAGACAAGATCGTCCTGAATGCCGACGCCGTTCAGATATCGGCCGGCGGCGATCCGAACGCCAGCCCATCGTCCGGGATCGACATCGTCTCCTCCTCCGGCAGCATGCGGATCGAAAGCGACGACAGCGGCGGGGCCACCTTCTTGGCCACTGCCGGCAAGGCGGCAATCGGCGGCTGCGGCATCGAGATCAGTTCCTTTCAGAATGGCAACATCGATTCCGTGGGAAATCGCTGGACCC
>CAYGKX010000433.1:0-3881 GCA_964350225.1 uncultured Rhodospirillaceae bacterium
CCTTGCGCTTGGTGACGCTCCCGTTCTTCGGATCCTAGACCCAGACGACAAAACTGCCGTCGTTGGCGGCCGCGACAGCAGCCGCGGGCACTTTGAAACCGGCGGCGGATGTCTTTTTCTTTGGCCGCAGCTTGATGGTGATCTGGGCCGTCATTCCGGAGCGCGCAGCGAATTCCTTCGGAGCCGGCATTGTCACCACGACACGGTAAGTCTGCGTATCGCTGTCCGCTTCGGTCGCCACCTCCTTGCGCTCGACAGGGTATCTCTTGCCGGGCACGCCCTCGAAGGTGGCAAATGCGTCGGAGACCTCGAACTGCCCTATTCCCGCGACCATCGCCTCCGGGATGTTCACTTCGATATCGATCTGTCGCAGATCCTGTAGAAGGAAGATCTTTTCGTTCGGCTGCACGTTCTGGAAATTGTCGATATAGCGCCGGGCGACGGTACCGTCGAAGGGGGCCCGAAGGGTCGCATATTCGAGATTGCGACGGGCCCTGGCGACGGTCGCTTCCTGAACGTCGAAGGACCGCTGGACATTGTCCACCTCGGCCTTCGAAACGTGTCCCTTGCCAAGGAGAAATTTCTTCCGGTCCAGATCCTGCTTGATCTGCCGCAGCTTCGCTTCTTCCTCGCTGAGCGACAGCCGGTAGTCTTCCGGGTCGACGGCGGCGAGTTCCTGATCCTTCCTGACCAGGTCGCCCTCCTTCGCCGGCAATCGAATAAGCCGCCCCTTGACTTAAAACGACAGGGTCGCTTCCTTGGAGGCCTTGGTTCGACCCGGGAAGGTCAGCGTCCGGGTCGAGTCCGCCGCACTGATCGTGAAAATCTTCGCCGGGCGGACGACATCCGCTTTCGGAGGCGCCTCCTCCTCACCGCAGGCCGCGAGCAGCGACACAGCGAGGAAAATCGAGCCTGCCCGACCAATCGCTCCCACCATGGTGATCCCCTCTCACCAAATTTGTCGTAACATTAAAATGCGACGCGATTAACAATACCCCAAAATCGGAATGCGCAGATTCCAAAGCCTTGCTCTGCGAATTCATCCAAGTTGACGACCCGACGCCACCGCCGAAGAGAAGCCAAAGACAGATCATGCCGGATGGTCCCGATCAGTTCGTCATCCACACGGCGGACGGAATCGATCAGATCGATCCGTCGGACTGGGACCGCTGCGCCGGTTCGGACAATCCCTTTCTGGCCCACGCCTTTCTCGGTGCCCTGGAGGAAAGCGGATCGGTCGGCGAGAAGTCGGGCTGGTTCCCGCAGCATATCGTGCTGGAAGACGAGAAGGGCGTGGTGCAGGGGGTCGTGCCGGCCTATCTGAAAACCCACTCCTACGGCGAGTATGTCTTCGACCACGGTTGGGCCGACGCCTATGAACGGGCGGGCGGCCATTACTATCCGAAGATGCAGGTTTCCGTCCCCTTTACGCCCGTCGCCGGGCGGCGCCTGCTCGCCCCGGCAGGTCCGCGGCATGACGACATCCGGCTCTTGCTGCTTCGCGGCCTCGCGCAAATCTGCGAGAAGCTCGACGTCAGCACCTTTCACGTCACCTTCGCCGCCGAGGAGGACGTCGCGACCATGCGCGCGGCGGGCCTCCTGATCCGGGAAGCCTTCCAGTATCACTGGCGGAACGACGGCTACGAGAGCTTCGACGACTTCCTCGGCGCCCTCGCCTCCCGCAAGCGCAAGTCAATCCGGAAGGAACGCCGCGCCGTCGGCGAGGCCGGGATCGAGATGCTCCGGCTGACCGGCGACGATCTGAAGCCCGAACATTGGGACATCTTCTACCGCTTCTATGTCGACACATACGACCGGAAGTGGGGCTTCCCCTACCTCACCCGGGACTTCTTCGCCCTGCTGAGCGAACGGCTGGCCGACCGGGTCGTCCTGGTGATGGCCAGGCGCGACGGCGACTGGGTGGCCGGCGCCCTGAATTTCCGCGGCGACGATGCCCTTTTCGGGCGCAATTGGGGCTGCGCCGGCGATTTCAAATTCCTGCATTTCGAGACCTGCTACTACCAGGCCATCGAGTTCGCGATCGAACACGGACTGTCGCGGGTCGAGGCCGGCACCCAGGGACCGCACAAGGTTCAGCGCGGCTATCTGCCGGTTGCGACATGGAGCGGCCACTGGATCGCCGATCCCAATTTCCGCGACGCCGTCGCCCGTTTTCTGGCCCAGGAGACCCGCGCGATCGAGCACGAAATGGAATATATGGCCGGCCACTCCCCTTTTCGTCAGGAGAACGGGGGCTGAGGGCAGGCCGCAGGAGGGAGTCGCCATGCGTAAGAGCCTCGCCTGCGTAACGGGAACCACGCTTCTGGCCCTCGCCGCGGTCCCAGCGGTCCGGGCGCAGGAAGACCTCAAGGCGGACTGCGCGCGGCAGGCACGATCCGGCGGATATGCCATCTGCGCCCGGGCCGTTGCCCAAGCCCCCACCGATGCACAACTGCGCCGGCATTACGCGATCAGCCTGTCGCACGCGGGCGGTTACGACCGGGCAATAGAGCAGTTCCGCAGGATCACGGAACTGACGCCGAACGACCCCGTCGCGCATTTCGAATACGGCTGGATGCTCGCCTTCGTCCGGCGCTATGCCGACGCGGCGGCGCCCCTGGAAGGGGCCATCGACCTCAAGCCCGCCTATCGCCGGGCCCTGATGATCGCGGCCATCGTCCATGCGCAGTTGGGCCGCCCCGACCGGCAGCTGCGGGTCTCCCTGGCCGCCGCACGGCTGGGCGACCCGGTCGCGATGTTCGACAGCTACGAACTGTTCCATTTCGGCAAGGGAACCACTCGGAACGAGGCTGCGGCGTTTCTCTGGCTGCGCCGGGCGGCGGAAGCCGGTCATGTCGGCGCGATGGACCGGCTTGTCCGTGTCTATCTCGACGGCACGATGGGCCAGGCCCAGGACCTGAAGGCCGCCGCCCGCTGGGCGACGCGGGCCCGGGCGGCGCGGACCGGGGACGCGGTGGCACCGAGAGCTCGGTGAGGCGGAGCCGCCGTCGAGCGGGTAGCGCGTCCTCGTACCCTTCGACAGGCCGAGGATGGCGGGCGCACAGACCTGAAGCACACCCCCCCACCCTGAGCCTGTCGAAGGGCCGGTGACGCGCACGAACACACACGACGGCAAGAAACGAAAACGCCCCCTTCCGAAGAAGGGGGCGCTCGTCGTTCCGTGAGGCGCGGCGCTTACTCGACCAGCGCCGGCTCGCCCTTGGCGCCGCCGGGCCCGTTGCCGCCCTTGCCGCCCTTGCCGGGCTTGCCCTTCGGCGGGTTCTTCTTGCTCTTGGGCTTGGGCAGCATCTTGAAGGTCAGCTTGTCGTCGGCGAGGTCGATGAGCACGGTGCCGCCGCTCGTGAGCTTGCCGAACAGCAGCTCCTCCGACAGCGGCTTCTTGATATGCTCCTGGATCACCCTGGACAGCGGGCGGGCGCCCATCCGGGCGTCGTATCCCTTGTCGGCGAGCCAGGCCCGCGCCGTGTCCGACAGCTCGATCGACACCTGGCGATCGGCCAGCTGCTCCTCGAGCTGCATGACGAACTTGTCGACAACCTTCCGAACGACCTCCGGCGGCAGCGCGCCGAAAGCGATCGTCGCGTCGAGCCGGTTGCGGAACTCCGGCGAGAACATGCGGTTGATCGCCTCCTCGTCGTCGCCCTCGCGCACGCCGGAGCCGAAGCCGATCGCCGGTTTTGCGAGGTCGGCGGCGCCTGCGTTGGTCGTCATGATCAGGATGACGTTGCGGAAGTCGACCTGCTTGCCGTTGTGGTCGGTCAGCTTGCCGTGGTCCATCACCTGCAGGAGGATGTTGAAGACGTCCGGATGCGCCTTCTCGATCTCGTCGAGGAGGAGGACGACATGCGGATGCTGGTCCA
>CAYGKX010000434.1:0-3880 GCA_964350225.1 uncultured Rhodospirillaceae bacterium
CCGATGCCCCCCCCCCCCCTGGAGGGGGAGGGTTGGGGAGGGGGGTCGGTCCGCGCACCGCGCGGACGTTGTAAGGTCGGCGCGGCATAGCCGCGCTTCCCCCCACCCTGCCCTCCCCCTCAAGGGGGGAGGGAAAAACCTCGTACTTCATCGAAGTCCGGAACTACCTGAGCCCCGCCTCCTTGTAGTAGCGGAGCGCCGCCGGGTGGTAGGGCAGGGCCTTGTTGCCGGCCATAAGCTGGGGCGTCAGCGGCGACATGGCCTTGTGGACGCCGCGCACCTTGGCGACCTGGGTGACGAGCGCTTTGGTGAGGTCGTAGACCATCTTGTCGTCGGCGTCGGCGCGGACCCACAGGAGGGCGCTGAGGGTCACCGTCGGCGTGGCATTCGGCGCCCAGCTATAGGCGCCGGCCTTGATCGTGTAGTCCGAGATCCCCCATTCCTTTTCAACCGTCGCCCGGGTCTTGGCCCCGATCGGCAGGAGGACGACATCGACCGCCCGGCCCACCTGGACCAGCGATCGATGCCCGACGAAAAGCGAATTGAAGATGGCGTCCGCGCGGCGGTCGGCCATCAATTCGCCCTGCTGGCGGGAGGCCGCAAAGATCACCTTGCCGCCCCAGCCCTCGATCGCCTTGCGATCCGCGCCGGCGGCCTTGAGGAGCGACAGGCCGACGGCCGAGGCGACATTGCCGCGCCGGTTCAGCATGATCCGGATCGGCGCCTTCTTGGCGGCGATGTCCTCGAGGCTCTTCAGGCCGTGCTTCTCCGCGAAGGCCTTCGAGACGATGAGCTGCATCGGCGCCCAGGTGTACATGACCGCGACGGCGCGCAGCCCGTCGATCTTCTGGCGGAAGGGCGCCTTGCCCTCCATTGCCAGTTTCGCTTCCGCGTCGTGGACCAGGCCCATCTGGCACTTCTTGCGCATGATGAGACCGACATTGGCGAAGCCGCCGCCGGAGGTCTGATAGGTCACGGTGCTGCCCGGATAACCGGCCTTCATGGCCGCGTCGACGCCGGCGCCCAGCAGCGACCAGAGGCCGCCCGGGCTCGCCCCGCACATGGTGAGATTGTATTTGTCCGCCCGGGCCGTCTGGCCAGCCAGGGCGAAGCCACCGGCAACCAGCGCGACGCTGGCCGCTGCCGTGATGAAACGACGCATCTATTTCCTCCCGTTTCGACGCCGCACTTCCATCGCGGGCGCCCTTCTTTTCCCGGGAAACGGTAGCATCGGCATTTCCGGTCGGCCACCTCTTCACAACCCCGTCGCGGAGGCGTCACGCGAAGTTCATTGCAGCTTGTGCCCGGGTGCACCTAACTCGTGTGCGACCGGTTGCGCCATAGGGGTGCGCCAGAGGGGTGCGCCAGAGGGACGCCTCAGAGCTGCGTCTCAGAGGGGAATGCCATGACCACAGCCGAGAAATTCGACATCGCCGTGATCGGCGCGGGATCCGGAGGCCTGTCCGTCGCGGCCGGGGCGGTCCAGATGGGCGCCTCCGTCGTCCTGTTCGAAAAGGGCGAGATGGGGGGCGACTGCCTGAACACCGGCTGCGTGCCGTCCAAGGCGCTGCTCGCCGCCGCCCATGCCGCCCATGCCGGGTCCGCTGCCGAACCCTTCGGCATCCGGGGCGGCGGCGGGGTCGTCGACTTCAAGCGGGTCCACGACCATGTTCACGGTGTCATCGCCGCCATCGCCCCCGTCGACAGCCAGGACCGGTTCGAGGACCTGGGCGTCACCGTCGTCCGGGCGCCCGCGCGCTTCACCGGCCCGCGGGAGATTGAGGCCGACGGCCGGCGCTTTGCGGCCAAGTGGATCGTCGTCGCGACTGGCTCCCGCCCCGGCGTGCCGCCGATCCCGGGACTGGAAGAAGTACGGTTCCTGACCAACGAGACGGTCTTCGACCAGACGACCGCGCCGGATCACCTTGTCATCATTGGCGGCGGACCCATCGGCATGGAGATGGCCCAGGCTCATCGCCGGCTCGGCAGCCAGGTGACAGTGATCGAGGCCTTTACCCTGATGGGCAAGGACGATCCGGACCTCGCGCGGGTCGTTATCGACCGGCTGGCCGAGGAAGGGGTCGCCTTTCACGAAAGTGTCGCCGTCGAGCGGGTGGAGCGGCGGGCGAACGGCGTGGCCGTGGTGCTGGGCGATGGGACCGTCGTCGAGGGCTCCCACCTCCTGGTCGCGGCAGGGCGCCAGCCGAATGTCGAGGGCATGGACCTGGAGGCGGCGGGGATCGCCTACGACCGGAAGGGCATCACGACCGATCGCCGACTGCGCACGACCAACAAGCGCGCCTTCGCCGTCGGCGACATCGCCGGCGGTCCGCAATTCACCCATGTCGCGGGATACCATGCCGGGGTCGTCATCCGGCAGATGCTGTTCCGCTTGTTCTGGGCGAAAACCGACTACAAGGCCTTGCCGTGGGTGACCTACACGGACCCGGAACTGGCCCAGGTCGGTCTGACCCAGGCCGCCGCCGAGGAAAAGCATGGCAAGGACGCGGTCCGGATCGTCGAGTGGTCCTACGACGAGAACGACCGGGCCCAGGCGGAGCGGCGGACGGAAGGCCGGATCAAGGTGGTGCTGACGAAGAAGGGCCGGATCCTCGGTGCCTCCATCGTTGGGCTCCATGCCGGCGAACTGCTGCTCCCCTGGTCGCTCGCCATCCAGTCGGGCATGAAGATCGGCAAGATGGCCGGGTTGATCGCCCCCTACCCGACCTTGTCGGAGGTGTCCAAACGCGCCGCCGGCGCCTGGTATACGCCGTCGCTCTTCAGCGAGAAGACGCGGAAGGTGGTCCGCTTCCTGATGAAGTTCGCCTAGCGCACGTCACCGCGCGGGGCCGCCGAAGCGCCAGCGCAGGTTGACGCCGAAATTATGCGCGACGTTGGTCTTGAAATCCCCCTCGACCCGGCCGGCGAGCACACCGCGGTCAAGCGCGAGGGCGGCCTTGCCCAGGTCGATGAATTCATAGGCGAAGCCGACCGCGATCGAGGGGGTCACGGCGAACCGGATGCCGCCCGCGACGCGGATCTGCCGGTCGACCGGCAGGCCCGCCGTCCGGTTTGCGGTGTCGGCGGCCGCCGTGTCGTAGGCGACACCGGCGGTGAGGGTGAGCCGCGCCGTCGGCTTGTGGATGACGCCGACCGAGAAGTGCCAGCTGTCGCGCAGTTTCCGGTCGATCGTCAGGTCGGCCGAGACGGTCGAGCGCAGGACGAAGGTGTCGTAGCCGAAGCGCGACCAGTCCTGCCAGCCGACGCTGCCCAGGACGGCGAATGTCGGCGAAAATTCGTGATAGACGCTGAGGAGTACCTGCTGCGGGAGCGTCACCTTGAAGTCGACCTCGAACGCCGGCAGCGGCACCGCACTCTGGACCGAGAGGGCATCGCCGAACCGGTGGTGCACCGGCGAGATGTAGGTGACGCCGATCCGCGTGCCGGGTAGCGGCTCGATCATGACGCCGCCGAAGGCGACGACGGAAACGGAGGTGCCGTCGAGCTGAAGGCTGCCGTCCCGGCCGAAGATATTGTTGATCGACGTCCGCGCCGTCGTTGTCGCCAACTGCGGCCCGACCCCGGCGCCGACCGAGATCCAATTGCGCGGGCGGAAGGAAACCGAGAGGGTTGCGTTCGTCGTGATGAAACTGGATTTGGTCGCGTAATAGCGGCCCGCCCAGTCGGGGTCGTATTTGATCGTCGCCGCGAAATAGCTGTTCAGCGAAAGGCCGACCCGCCAGCGCTTTCCGAGGGGATGGACGTAATAAAGGCTGGGGATCGGAAAGGCGCCGCCGGCGTTGCCGCCGCCCCCGCCGCTTCGGTTCGTCCCGGGCCCCGATCTGAAACGGGCGTCGATGTAGGAGAGGTTGAATCCGCT
>CAYGKX010000435.1:0-3877 GCA_964350225.1 uncultured Rhodospirillaceae bacterium
AGCGCTCATCCGGCTCGCCTCTGACGGCCTGATCACCCTGCTCCCGAATCGCGGCGCCCAGGTGGCGAAGATCGACATCGCGGACGTCCCGCAGTTCTTCGAGGCCATGGACGTCTGCCAACGGCTTGTCCTGCGCCTGGCCGCCAGCCGCTGCACGGAGACGCAATTGGCGGAAATACGCAGGTTGCACGACGCCTTCGCCCGGGCGGCCGAGGATCACGACGTCGTCCGGATGACCGAGGTGAACCACGACTTTCACGTCGCGACGGGAGAAGCATGCGGCAACAAATACGTCCAGGGTCTGTACGAGGAACTGCTGTCGGTCGGCCTGCGTCTGTCCCGTTCCGCCTTCGGCACGGCCTTCGACGAGAAGGAAGTCGATGAAGGTTATTTCGGCAATGTCGTCGAACAGCATGGCGCAATGCTCGACGCTCTCGCCGCGCGGGATGCCGATGCGGCGGAGACCCTCGGGCGCGCCCATACGGACCTGTTCCGCCAGCGGATCCTGCGCGCCATAGAAACCAACCTGGGCCAGTCCATCGACCTGGCGACGGTCGGCGACTGACTCCTCACGCAAGACAGTCCAGAAGCGCCGCGCGAGAGGCCTCGGGCTTCTCCAGTTGCAGCATGTGGGTCGTGCCCGGAACCTGGCGGTAGTCGACCGAGCGATCCGCCGCGAGGGCCGCGCATACCTGCGCCGGCGATTGCCCCGCCGGATGCTCCGGGTCCGCGCCGATGAGCGACACCGGGACGCCGATCCGATCGAACAGGTCCCAGGAGATCAGCGCCGCGTTGTCGAGATAGTTGCGCGCTTCGACCTCCGGCGGGCAGCACAGGGCCCAGCCGTCTCCGTCCGGCCGCAGGATGGACCGTGCCATCAGGAGATGGGCGCCCGGCACCCAGCCCGACAGCGAACGGGACTTGCCGAACCCGGCCGCGAGGTGCTCCGGCGACGCGAAGCGGGACGGCCGCGCCTTCGACCATTCCGCCAGCTTCAATTCGAAACCGTGGGCAAGCGCGTGCAGCGGATGCGTTTCCGGCGGCTGGATCGGCGGGTCGAAGAGGATCAACCTGTCGGGCGCATCATCCCGCCGCGCGGTGTTCCCATGCGCCGCCTGCCAGAGCGAGGAGATCGCCGACAGGGAATGAAAGGCGCAAATCAGGGGGACGCCGGGTGCCGTCTCCCGGATCGCCGCATAGACCCGACCAAGATCCGCGGCGTAGCGGTCGATACCCGTCCGTGCCGGGTCCTGCGGCGCATTCCGTCCGTGATGCCGGAGGTCGAAGACGAACACGTCGAACTGCCCGCGCAACGGCGCCCAGAAGGGGGCATAGGCGTCGGTCGCAAACCCGTTGCCGTGACAGAGCGCAAGCGCGGGTCGGCCTGGCGCCGCATGGCGCCGGAGAATCAGCCGTTCGCCATCGCCCAGCGAAACGTTGAAGCTGTCATCCGGCGCCGGCGCGGTGAGTGTGTCTATTGGTCGGTCGTCCATTGCGGATAGTTCGTCTGGAGGAAATCGGTTCCGAACTTGCCACTTTCCGCGTCGTCGCGCAGCGCTTCTTCCGACCTGTCCGACGGGGCGCCGTAGCCGCCCGCACCGGGTGAGCGAATAACAACTCCCTCGCCGGAGCCGATGCGAACGCCGATGGGCTTGTTGGGCAAGCGGGTCGAGGCGCCGTTCGCCCCGAGATGGCGGAACTCGCCGGGCTTGCCGCCGCTGCCGCCGAAAAGGCCCCAGGGGCTGTGGGCGAAGCGTTCTCCGGCGCCATTGAAGACGCAGGCATGGCCAACCGGTTCGACGATCCGTTCGAGGCCGAGGCCGCCGCGATGGGCCCCCGCCCCGCCGGATTCCTCGACGAAGCCGTAGGACCGAACGCGGAGGGGGTATTCCATCTCGATCGATTCGACCGGCAGGTTCGACGTGTTGGTGATGTGGACCTGGACGCCGTCCTTGCCGTCCTTAGCCGCCCGGCCGCCGAAGCCGCCCCCCAGGGTTTCCAGATAAACGTAACCTTCGCCCGTCCGGGGATCGATGCCGGAGAAGACCGCCGTCGTGTTCGCGCCGTTCGCCGCGGCGACCGCCGCCTCCGGTTTCGCGGGGGCGAGCGCGCCGAGGATGACGTCGATGATCCGCTGGCAGGTATTTGCCCGGGCGGCGACCGGCGCCGGGAAGGCCGCGTCGAGCAACGACCCCTTCTCGACCGTCAGCTTCGGCAGGTCCAGAACGCCCTGGTTATTGGGCGCGTCCGGGTCGAGCAGCGCCTTCAGCGCATAACAAACCGAGGCCTGGGTGGCATTCCGGGTGACATTGATGTTGCCGGCGACCTGCCGCGCCGTTCCGGTGAAGTCGAAATGGATGTCCTCGCCGGAAATGGTGATCTCGACGGCGATGGGAATGTCCTCCGTCCCCATGCCATCGTCGTCCATGACGTCCTCGAAGCGGTAGACCCCATCCGGCAACTCGCCGATGGCCGTGCGCATCCGCCCCGCGGTCCGCTCGACGATCTGGTCGAAGGCCTCGCGGACGGCAGGGAGGCCGTATTGCGCTGCGATCTCGCCCAGGCGGGTGTTGCCAAGGCGGCAGGCGGCAATCTGGGCGTAATAGTCGCCCCGCCGTTCCGCAGGTACACGGACGTTCAGAAGGACGAGGTCCATCAGATCGGTCTGCAGTTCGCCTGCCTTGAACAACCGGACGACCGGTATGCGCAAACCCTCCTGATAGATCTCGGTCATGCCGCCCGCCATGCTGCCGGGGACCGACCCGCCGACATCGGCGTGATGCGCGATGTTGCACATGAAGGCGACGAGGTTGCCGTCGTGGAAGACCGGCATGGCCATGTTGATGTCGGGCAGATGGGTACCGCCCGCAACATGGGGATCGTTGGCGATGAAGATGTCGCCCTCGTTCACGTCGTCGCCGAACTTGTCGATGAGCGCCCGCATGAGACCGCCCATCGACGCAAGATGGATCGGAAGCGATGCGTCCGCCTGCACGATCAGCCGGCCCGCCGTGTCCATGATCGCGGTCGAATGGTCGCGCCGCTCCTTGATGTTCGTCGAATAGGCGCTTTTCATCAGGGCCACGAAGGTCTCGTCGGCGACCGAGCGCAGCGCGTTGAACATGATCTCGAGCGTGACGGGGTCGAGCGTCGTGGTCTCGGCCAGGGGGGACGCGATGTTCATGACGGGCTGTCCGTTTCCAGATTGACGGCGATGACGAGGTTCATGGAGGGGTCGACCGTCACCCGGTCGCCGGGGAAGACGACGGTCGTGGTATCCAGTTGCTCGACGATGGCCGGCCCGACGAAGCTCATGCCCGGGGCGAAGGTTGCCCGGTCATAGACCGGTGTGTCGACAGGTTCCGGCTCCTCGAACCAGACCGGCCGCGAGCCAACCGGCTCCGGCGTGCCCGTTCTGGCCTCCCCCGCATCCGGTGTCGACATGCCGCCAAGTCGGCCGGACGCCGTGACGCGGATGTTCACCACCTCGATCGGCTCGCCCGCGCTATGGAAACCGTAGAGCCGCCGGTGAACGGCATGGAAGCCGTCCTGAACATCCGTCGCCGATCCCGGCCGCGGCAGATCGTCCGGCGCCTCGGCGGCGAACTCCACGGGCAGCTCGAAATTCTGGCCGACATAGCGGCAATCGAGGGTGACGAGAAGACGCCGGTCGGCCGCGGCGATCTCCTCCGCCTCGAACCAGGCACGCGCGTCGGCCTCCAGTTCATCCAGGGTCCGCGACAGGTGCCCCTCCCCTGCCTCATCCATCAGGAAGCGGCCGCTGCGGACGAAGTCCTCCTTGAGGTCCGAGACGATGAGCACTTGGGCGCAGAGGATCCCGGGCGCGATCGGCACGACGATCTCGCGCATGCCCAGG
>CAYGKX010000436.1:0-3613 GCA_964350225.1 uncultured Rhodospirillaceae bacterium
CCGGGAACGTCGGCCGCCTACCGTTCCGACACCGTGGGAGCGACGTCGTGACGGCTGCTCTCCGGTTCGAGAAGGTATCGAGGCGTTTCGGCAAGACCGTTGCCGTCGACGACGTGACGCTCGACGTCGAGGAGGGCGAGATCCTGTGCCTTCTGGGTCCGTCGGGCTGCGGCAAGTCGACCCTGCTGCGCATCGCCGCCGGGCTTGAGACAATGGACGCGGGGCGCGTTTCCGTTGCCGGGCAGGAGGTCGCGGCCGGCGACCGCATGCGGGTGCCCCCCGAAGACCGCAACATCGGCTTCATGTTCCAGGACTTCGCGCTCTTCCCGCACCTGAACGTCGCGGACAACGTCGCCTTCGGCCTGGGCGCGCTTGCGCCGGCGGAGCGTCGGGCGCGCGTGGCGGAGACCCTGGCGCGCGTGGGAATGGCGGAACAGGCGCATGCCTATCCGCACACGCTGTCGGGCGGACAGCAGCAGCGGGTCGCGCTCGCCCGCGCGCTGGCGCCGAGGCCGCGCCTTTTTCTGTTGGACGAACCTTTCTCCGGTCTGGACGCGCGGCTCCGCCATCGCCTGGCCGACGAGACCTGGCGGCTTCTAAAGGAAGCCAATGTCGCGACCGTCATGGTGACCCATGATCCGGAAGAGGCGATGTTTCTCGCCGACCGGATCGCGCTGATGCATCATGGCCGGATCGAACAGATCGACGATCCGGATACCGTCTACCGAACTCCAATATCGCCTTTTGCGGCACATTTTCTAAGCGATAATAATCGCTTGCCGTCAGTCGTTGAGAACGGAGTCGCGCGAACAATTCTGGGACCTGTCGCGGCGCGGGACATGACGGACGGCACCCGGGTCGAGGTCCTCATCCGGCAGGAAGGCATTGTCGTCGTTGGTCCGGCGGATGGCCTGGGGACGCCCGACACGGAGGGCGTGGCGGTCCGGGTCGAACGCGCCCGGCCGCTTGGCAGCCAGGCATTGCTGTTTCTCTCCGTGGAGGGGGCTGCCGGGGGCACTGCCGAGAAGGCGCAAATCCTCCATGCCAAGGTCCCCAGTGCCTCCCGGCCAGAGGAGGGGAGCCGTGTCCGCGTCGTCATCGACGCTGGACAGGCCTTTGTTTTTCCGGCAGGACCCACTAAATAGGATCGCAAAAGAACGACCCTAACGGTAGGTTCACGTTTTCCGCCGGTTATCGGCGGTGGGAATTGGAGAGTGTCATGGGCCTCAGTGTTTGGCAGATTCTGATCATCGTCGCGGTGGTCGTCTTGCTGTTCGGCGCCAATCGCATTCCCCGGCTCATGCGCGACATGGGCTCGGGCATCACGGCCTTCAAGAAGGGCCTGAAGGACGAGGACAAGGACGGCGACACGTCGGACGACAAGCCCGCGATCAAGGACGAGAGCGGCAAGGCGGCGACCACGGCCGCCAAGGCGCCCGCCGAAAAAGAAACCGCGAAAAAGGCCTGAAGGGCTGCGTAACCCAGGCGCACGCGTAATCCAGGCGGACAGGATGCCGCGCAGGGCCACGGCGTAGCAGGCAGCGACGATGCCCGATATCGGATTCATTGAGATGGCGGTGATCGCGATCATCGCCCTCTTGGTCATTGGGCCCAAGGATCTGCCGAAGGCGATCCGCACCGTTACCCAATATGCGTCCAAGGCCAGGGAACTCGCGCGGGAGTTCCGGTCCGGGCTCGACGACATCGTACGCGAAACCGAACTGGACAAGTTCAAGGACGATATCGAGAAGTCGACGAAGTTCGACGACGACGGGCCGGATTGGGAAAGCCCGGACGAAAGCGGCTCCGACTACGATTTCGCCAACAGCATCGGTAGCTGGTCGCCGGGGCCGCCCCGCTGGGACGACGTCCACCGCCTCGCGACCGTCAAGAAACCTCGAAAAGCCAAGGACCGGCCGGTATACAAGGCGCGCAAGGCGCGTCCCGCCGTCCAGACGGGCCCGGCCTTGCCGCGCCGGAAGACGAGGCCATGAGCGACGCGAGCCAAGAAACCAAGCAGACGATGCTCGAGCATCTGGTCGAGCTGCGCCGGCGGCTGCAGTGGTGCGTCGCCGCGCTCGTCGTCGCCTTTGGCATCTGCGTCTATTTCGCGGGCGAGATCTTCGACTTCCTCGCCTCGCCTCTGCGCGACGCGATGATCGAGAAGGGGATGGACCCGGAGAAGGTCCGGCTGGTCTATACCCAGCTCTACGAGAAGTTCTTCGCGGACATCAAGATCGGCTTCTATGCGGGGGCGTTCCTGGCTTTCCCCTTCTTCGCCCTGCAGATCTGGAAATTCGTGGCGCCCGGCCTCTACAAGCACGAGCAGAAGGCCTTCCTGCCCTTCCTGCTCGCCACGCCGATCCTGTTCTTCGCCGGCGGGGCGCTTGTCTACTACTTCATCTTCCCGCTGGCCTGGAGCTTCTTCCTGGATTTCCAGCAGTCGGGGACGAGCGGACAGGTCGCGATCGACGTCCTGCCCCGGGTCGCCGACTATCTCAGCCTTGTCATCCGCCTGATCTTTGCCTTCGGGATCAGCTTCCAGCTCCCCGTGGCCCTGACCCTCATGGCCCGGGTCGGCCTGGTTTCGTCCCAGGGGCTCGCGAAGAAGCGGAAATATGCGGTCGTCATCGTTTTCGTTGCGGCCGCGATCCTGACCCTGCCAGACGTCATCAGCCAGGTGGGCCTCGCGATCCCGATCCTCCTGCTCTACGAGGTGTCGATCATTCTGGCGCGGATGACAGAGAAGAAGCGGGCGCAGCGCGAGGCCGAACTCGAAGCCGAGCTCGGGGGCGAATAGGCTTCTCCCGGTTACATCGGATGCGGACCGGTGGACGCCGCCGGGTCCGGCTCTTATAACCCGTCCATCGCCCACCGACCGCGCCCCGCCGGCCCAAGGCCCGCGGACGCCAATTCTGCAAGAGACACGATGTTCGACGTCAAGTGGATCCGCGAAAACCCCGACCTGTTCGACGCCGGGATGGCGGCGCGTGGGCTCGATCTGCGCAGTGCGAAAGTCCTGGAGATCGACCAGGCCCGTCGCGACGCCCAGACCCGCGCCCAGGAGGTGCAGCAGGAGCGGAACACGCTGTCGAAGCAGATCGGACAGCTCAAGGCCAAGGGCGAGGACGCGAGCGACGTTCTAGCGGCGGTCTCCGCCCTCAAGGACGACCAGACACGCCTGGAAGCGGAGATGAAGGAGGCCGGTGAGGCCGTTGTCCGGCTTCTGGAAGGCGTGCCAAACGTCCCGGCGGCCGACGTCCCCGAAGGCCCGGACGAAGAGGCCAACGTCGAGCTGCGCAAGAACGGCGAGCCGCGCCAGACGAATTTCGAGGCGAAGCAGCATTTCGAACTGGGCGAAGCGCTGGGCTTCATGGATTTCGAGCGCGCCTCGAAGCTCTCCGGTTCCCGCTTCGTCGTCCTGTCCGGCAAGCTCGCCCGGCTGGAGCGCGCCCTTGGCCAGTTCATGCTGGACCTGCACACGACGGAGTTCGGCTACACCGAAACTCAGCCGCCAATCCTGGTGCGGGGCACGGCGCTGTATGGCACAGGTCAGCTTCCAAAGTTTGAATCCGACCTCTACGCAGCGAGCGCGCCACCGGACCAGAGCGAA
>CAYGKX010000436.1:3623-3874 GCA_964350225.1 uncultured Rhodospirillaceae bacterium
GCATCCAGGGTGTCTCCGGATGCTGGGTTTCGTGAAGCTCTTGAAGCTGCTTGGGAAGTACTTGAAGAGCAAAGAGCGTATTGGCTGATCCCGACCGCCGAGGTACCGCTGACCAACCTCGTCGCCGGGGAGGTCCTCGAGGAGAAGGAGCTGCCGCTGCGCTTCACCGCGCTCACCCCCTGTTTTCGGTCGGAAGCGGGCGCGGCGGGGAAGGACACGCGCGGCATGCTGCGCCAGCACCAGTTCAACAA
>CAYGKX010000437.1:0-3867 GCA_964350225.1 uncultured Rhodospirillaceae bacterium
TCGAGACCCTCTCCCCCGAAAAGGCGGAGAGAGAAGGCACAACAAGTCTTCGAGATAGGCACGAAAAAGGGGAGGCCGGATTGGCCTCCCCCTTTCTGATCCGTCGCACCGGTCCGCAAGCTACAGCTTGCAGCCGTTTGGCGCGTCCTGGACGTTTTCGATCGTCTCCAGCACCTTGTAGTCCGGCTTGCCGTCCTTCTCGACGACCTCGACCATATAGATGTTCTGGATGATGTTATGCGTCTTCGGGTCGATCTTCAGCGGGCCGCGCGGGCCGTCATAGCTGACGCTCCCGAGTGCCTGGATGATCGCCTTCTTGTCGCTCGTCTTCCCGTCCAGCTTCTTGAAGGCGAGGAAGAGCATGTTGATGGCGTCGTAGCCGTTGATGGTCACTTCGTCGACGTCGCGGCCGGTCTTGGCCTTGAAGGCGGCGCTGAACTTCTTGTTCGCCGGGTTGTCGAGGCCGGGGACATAGTTGATCGGGCCTTTGAAGCCGATCGCGGACTTGCCCTGACGGTTGACGAAAAGCGGCGAGACGGTCCAGGCCGTGCCGGTCAGCGGGATCTGGCCCTTCAGGCCGAACTTGTCATACTGGATGACGAACTGGATCCCCATGCCGCCCGGGAAGAAGACGTAGATCGTGTCCGGCTTGGCGGCCTTTGCCTTGGCGAGATAGGGGCCAAAATCCTTGGTCGAGAAGGGCGCGTAGCCCTCGCCGACGATCTTGCCGCCGGCCTTGGTATAGGCCCTCTTGAAGCTCGACATGATGTTGCGACCGCCGACATAGTCGGCCGACATCAGGTAGGCCGTCTTGTATCCCTGCTTGACCATCCAGGCGCCGCTGTCGCGGACGATCTGATCGTTCGAGAAACTCACCCGGACGACCCACGGGCTGCAGCGCTTACCGGTCAGCATGTCGGCGCCGCCGTTGATGATGATCGTCGGCGTTTTGGCACGGCTGCCGATCGCGGCAATCGGGATGGCGAGGTTCGACGAGAGGCCGCCGATCAGGACGTCGACCTTGTCGCTGTTGATCAGCTTCCGCGCCTTGGCGATCGCCTCCGGCGGCTTGTTGCCGTCATTCTCGAAGATCAGCTTGACCTCGCGGCCGGCGACCTTCCCGCCATTCTCCTCCAGGGCCATCTTCATCGAAGTCTCCAGCGACTTCGCGTAGATCGTGAAGGGCGGGGCATAGGGCAAAATGACGCCGATCTTGATCGGGTCAGCCGCCTGGGCCGGCGCCCAGGCCAGCGCGGTGCCGGCAAATGCCGACACCAGGACAAGTTTTTTCAACGGGTTCATTCGGTTACCTCTCCCAATTGACGCTCTTGGTTGCCCGCCGGTCGGCGCGGGCACCGGTTGAGTGGCGACCCGCCTCCCTCAGGTCGGCCACCAGGAGGCGGCCGGTTTGCGGCCGGCCTTCCTGAACTTGCCATCGATCCACAGCGCCAGGCGCCTCAGCCGGGTTCCGGCGAGCCAGCGCCAAGCCTTGTCCCGACGGCTCTTGAATGTGCGGTTGTAGGGACAGACGCGGATGCAGATGGAACATTCGGTGTTCTGCGAGGTCCAGAATTTGAAACACTTCTCCCCGTCGACGGTCCACTTCCGGATCGTCGAGAAACTCGACCGGTTGGGCGCGTCGTATTTCGGCGCGTCGTCCGGTATGGCCCGCGGCGGGCAGGCGGCGGCGCAGGCGTTGCAGGCGTTGCAGAATTCGGTGACGCCGAAGGAGACCGGCGTGTCGGGGGAAAGCGGCATGTCGGTGAAGATCTTCCCGATCCGCACCCGGGGTCCGAATTCCTTCGTGATCAGCAGGCCGTGCCGGCCGTATTCGCCCAGACCCGCCTGGACCGCGAGGGGAATGTTGAGCCCCGTATCGTTCATCGAGGCATGGGCCTCGTAGCCGAGGTTCCGGATGTATTGCGCGAGCGACATCAGGGTCACCGCGTCCTTGGTATAGCCCATGCCCGTCGCCGTCGCGGCGAGGGCGGAGGGGACGGTTGATGTCAGGTCCAGGTCCATGGCGGTCGCGACGACCACGACATGGGGCAGTCGCTCGTCGACGTCGACCGGCTTGTCGGCCTGTTCCATCCGGCTGAACTTCGAGGCATAGACCCACCGGTCGTCGTAGTCGCAGAAGCCGATCAGGTCGGCGCCGAACAGCTTCGCGACCTTGCGGATGTCCGCGCTGTTTGCCGCCGGGTCGCCGCCGTTGCCGGCCGGGTCGAATTTCTCGGGCCAGCCCGGGCCGTGCAGGGTGAAGGTGTCGTTGAAGCCTTCGTTCCGCCCCTCGCTGCCGGATTTCAGCGTCGCGAAGGCCTTGGTGAAGTGCCAGGCGGCGTTGCGCAGGGCATAGTCACGCTGTGAGTAGCCGTCCGCCTTCCGGGCCCGCGCATGGGGCATAATGTAGGCGGCCCAGAACTCCATCGCCTTCTCGGACTTGACCCTGTCGTCCCAATTCGCGCGGCTGAAGACATCGTAGCGCTGGTGGAAGGGCTCGAAATCCTCCGAGATCTCGAAGCCGGTAAGGTCGTCGATCGGCTTCTTCGGCTCGACCCGATTGCGTCGCAGGAGGCCTGTGTCGACGGATTGTGTCGGCGCACGATTGGCCCTGTGGATCGTGCCGTCGATCGACACGACACCAACGCGCATGTCCGCCCCACTGTCGTCGGTCATCCGATCTCCCCGGCATTCGAAAAGCGACTGGAATTTCAAATGCTACACCGGTTTGCGGAAGACAGCAAAGCGGAGGAAAGCCGAGCGTTCTTGAGTGTCTCCACACCTACGGATGGCTTCTTGGGAGGTCCGCCCGCAGCAATGAAATAATGGATAATATGTGGTAAAAATGTCGATACGGCCGCAGGACCACAGAGGAGCGCATGCTGGCACGGATCGAAAAACTCAGACGGGAACTCGAGGGCATCGATGGAGCAGAGATGCGCCATCGCCTCGCCAGGATCGCGCCGAATCTCATGTTGTCCGAGCGCTTCGATCTCCTGCACGCCCTTGGCGTCTATCGCGGACGCGATAGCGCGAGCGGTGAGGCGTCGGACACCGTCGCGACCGGCCCGCTGCGTAAAGCGTTGCCGGAACTTGTGAAAAGCCTTGGCGTACGGCTGCTCTTGGACGCGCCCTGCGGCGATTGCCACTGGATGTCGATGATCGGCTTCGCGGGAGCCGAAGCCTATCTCGGGATCGATATCGTCGGCGCAGTCATCGCGCAAAACCGGCAGAGATACGGTGGGCCCCGCCAGAATTTTCGCGTAGGAGACATCACCCGCGACGACCTGCCCAAGGCCGACCTGGTCCTTTGCCGCGACGCGCTGATCCATCTGGGAAACGAAGACGCCCTAGCCGCGCTTCGGATGTTTGTGCGCTCTGGCAGCCGCTGGCTGCTGACCACGACATTCGACGCTTCCCGCGGCAATGTCGATATTGAATCGGGGGCCTTCCGGCCAGTTGCACTCGAGGCTGCCCCCTTCTTCCTTCCGGAGCCGGAGCTGCGCATTGCCGAAGCAGACCCCAGTGCCGAGGGTCTGTTTCCCGACCGATCCATCGCGCTGTGGTCCCTGACATCTGTGGCGAAGGCGTTGACCTCCAGGCCCTAGGTGGATCGATTGTCAGCGTCCATAGTCAAATCGTTCGAACAGGTCGGCGGCGATCTCCAGGTAGAGCGCCTTCAGGTCGTCCGGTAATTCGTGGCGCCAGCGTTCCGTCGAACGCGTCGAGCTGGCGCTCACGATTGTCGCCGATCCCGGTGGGATCCATGATCGGCCAGTAGAGCACCTCCAGTGATGAGGTGCGGGTCAGCTCGAGCGCCCGGCGCTGGGCGGCGGGCGAGAGCGCCACGATCACGTCGAACCCGCC
>CAYGKX010000438.1:0-3860 GCA_964350225.1 uncultured Rhodospirillaceae bacterium
TCGCGCACCATGCGTTCGATGGGACTCTCCCGCATGTAGCCCATGCCGCCATGGAACTGCTGGCAGCCATACATGACCTCGTTGACCAGCTCGCCCATATAGACCTTCACCATCGAGACCTCCTTCACGCAGTCGACGCCCTGGGCGTCGAGATAGGCCGCGTGGTAGACGAGGCTCCGCCCGGCCGCGAGCTTCGTCGCGAGGAGGGCGAGCTTGGTGCGGACGAGCTGCTTGTCCCAGAGGACGCCGCCGAAGGCCTTCCGGTCCTTGACATACTGGGTCGTGATCTCGATCGCCTTGGCGCATTCGCCGAGGGCCACGGCGCCGGCGACCATACGCTCGTTCTGGAAGTTTTCCATGATCTGGTAAAAGCCGCGGCCCTCTTCGCCGAGCAGGTTCTCCGCCGGGATTTCGCAATCCTCGAAGACCAGCTCCGCCGTGTCGGAGCATCGCCAGCCCATCTTGTCGAGCTTTTTGGCGACCTTGAAGCCAGGGGTGCCCTTCTCGACGATGAACATGGAGATGCCGCGGGAGGCCTTGGCGTCCGGGTCGGTCCGGGCGGCGACGAAATAGACGTCGGCGAGCACGCCATTCGTGATGAAGACCTTGGAGCCGTTCAGGACCCATTTGTCGTTGCCCTTGCGGGTCGCCCGGGTTTTCAGACCGGCGACGTCGGACCCGCCGTCCGGCTCGGTGACCGCGATCGCCGTCACCTTCTTCCCGGCGACGATGTCGGGCATCAGGGCCTTCTTCTGGGCTTCGGTGCCGAAGCGGGCAAGATGGGGCGACGCCATCTCGCCGTGGACCGCGGCGCCGACCGTGAAGCCGCTGAAGGTGCCCTTGCCCATCTCCTCCCAGAGGACGACCGACGCGACGGCGTCCATGTCCGACCCGCCATACTGCTCCGGATAGCGCACGCCGAAGAAGCCGAGGTCGCCCATCTTGCGGAACATTTCCCGCGGGACCTCTTCCGCCGCCTCCCAGGCATCGCCGTTGGGCAGGACTTCCTCGTTGACGAAACGGCGCGCCTGATCGCGCAGCATCCGGTGCTCGTCGGTGACATAGACAGGATCCACTGGCTTCCTCCCGCGTTATGGTTGAGCTGCATAATGTGGGTGGCTCCCGACGCGATCAAGCGCGCTGCCATGGCCGTCGCGGCCGGCGGGGCATATCTTCTGTAGCAGAGGGATCTGCAAGACCGTCAGGGGAGGGCGGATGGCGGAGTATGGAGAGGGGCTGCTGTTTGCCTACGTGCTCGACGGCGCGGGCGGCGGCCGGGAAATCGACTGGGACGGGATCGGCCGCTGGCGGCCGGAGGACGGTCCGGTATGGGTCCATTTCGACCGCACCGGCGACGCCGCGGCCAACTGGCTGTTGGAACAGGACTGGATCGATCCCGCGGCCGCGGAGACCCTCTTGTCGCAGGAGGGGCAACGGCCCCGGGTCGAACGGTTCGGCGACGCGCTGATGATCGTCCTGCGCGGCATCAACCTCAATCCCGGCGCGGACCCCGAGGATCTCGTCGCCATCCACATGTGGGTCGAGAAAGACCGCATCGTGACCCTGCGCCGCCGGCGACTGCGCGCCGGCCTGCGCATGCGGGACGCGATCGTCGCCGGCGACGGCCCGTCGGGCGAAGCGGACTTCATATCGATGCTGCTCGATTTCCTGTTCCAGCCCATGCACCAGGTGCTGCACGACCTCGACGACCAGGTCGGCGACCTGAACGCCCGGGTGCTCGCCGAGGCGGATCCGCACGCGCACCGGCGCACCCTGCAGGAACTTCGCCACATGCTGATCGCGCTGCGCCGGCATCTGGCGCCGCAACGGGACGCGCTCGGCCGGCTGCACCGCGAGACGGTCTCCTGGATCGATGCGGACGACCGGACCTACCTGCGCGAGGACGCGGAGAGCATGGTGCGCTTCGTCGACGATCTCGACGCCGTCGCCGCGCGCGCCCAGGTCGTGCAGGAAGAGCTTCAGGCGCAGTTGACGGAGCGGACGAACAAGACGGTCTATATCCTGACGGTCATCTCCGCCCTCCTTCTGCCGGCGGCGCTTCTGACCGGGCTCTTCGGGGTCAATGTCGGAGGCATGCCCTGGGTGAAGAGCGATCTGGGCTTCTGGATCATCCTCCTGGGCGTGCCGGCGCTCGCGGTGGTCGAGCTGCTGCTCCTCAAGTTCTTCAAGCTGCTCTGAGGGGCCGATGGTCGACATCGAGAAGCTACGCTTGGCGCTCGAGCATTACTGGCGCGATTTCCTGATCTGGGTCGATACGCGGCTGATCAGCTGGGAGACGCTGATCCAGCTCGCCGTTGTCCTGATCCTGGCGCTCGTCGCCCTGGCGGTGGCCCCGCTGTTCAAGAAGCTTGCCGCCCCCGCCGTGCCCCAGACCTGGCTCGGTGACATGTGGCGGCGCATCCACATGGTGATCGCGGCACGCGGTTTCATCCTGTTCTGGGCGCTCCTCGTGCTTCTTGCCGACGCGGCGGCGGCCTATGCGGAGCTGCCGCGCCGGTTGCTCGCCACCGCGGCGAGCCTCCTCGTCGCCTGGGTGGTGATCCGCATCGCGACGGACGTCATCCGGAACCGTTTCTGGGCGCGGGTCGTCGCCGTCATTGCCTGGACCGTCGCCGCTCTCAATATCTTCGAACTGCTCGACCCGGTCCTCGCGGGCCTGCGCAGCGCGGCGTTCAAGATCGGCAAAATCAATCTCTCGGCGCTCTCGATCATCCAGGGCGCGCTTCTCCTCGCGCTGCTGCTGTGGCTCGCCTTCTTCGTCACGCGGCTGGTCGAACGGGCGCTGCACCGCTATGGCGACGTGCAGCCGGCGGCGAGCGTCCTCATCGTCAAGATCCTCCGCCTGGTCCTGATCGCCGCCGTCTTCCTGATCGTCATCGACAGCATCGGGATCGACCTGACGGCGCTCGCCGTCTTCGGCGGCGCGCTGGGCGTCGGCATCGGCTTCGGCCTGCAGAAGATCGTCGCGAACTTCATCTCCGGGATCATCATCCTGATGGACCGGTCGATCAAACCGGGCGACGTGATCGCGGTGGAGGGCACCTACGGCTGGATCAAGTCGCTGCGCGCCCGCTACGCCTCGGTTCTCACGCGCGACGGCACGGAGATCCTGATCCCCAACGAGCTTCTCATCACCGAGAAGGTGACGAACTGGTCCTATACGGACAATCTGGTGCGGATCCGCCTGCCGGTCGGCATCTCGTACAATTCCGACGTCGAACTGGCGATAAAGCTGTGCGAGGAGGCCGCGGCCGACACGCAGCGGGTCCACGATCAGCCGCCGCCGCGTTGCCTGATCAAGGGGTTCGGCGACAGCTCGGTCGACCTGGATCTGCGGATCTGGATCGACGATCCCCAGGAAGGGCGGGCCAACGTATCGAGCGCGGTCTATCTGAATATCTGGAAGAAGTTCCACGAGAACGGGATCGAGATTCCCTTCCCGCAACGGGATATTCACCTCAAGCCGCCGGCGGTCGTCGAAGTCCGCAGGGCCGCCCGTGCCGAAAAAGACCCGGCAGGCGGACAGGAAAGCGCCCCCGGCGACGGGAAATGATCGGCGAAATATTGTGGAATTGCTTGCGGCTGTGCGATTAATAGGCTCCGGCCGACGGTTCCCGGCGCCCGCATGCCGCCGGAAGTGCCGAAACGCCGCCCGTGCCGGCCCGGCGCCGCGAGGATAGCCCGAACGCATGTTTACCGGTTTGTTCAAGAAGAAGTCGAAGGATGCCATCGCGGAGTATCGCCGCGCCGGCGAGCAGATCGGTGTCTTCTCCCTGGCGCTGACGGGCGTCGAGGACCCGTTCGACCCCGACCCGTTGTGGGACCGGAAATACGGCGGC
>CAYGKX010000439.1:0-3843 GCA_964350225.1 uncultured Rhodospirillaceae bacterium
GCCGAGGGCCTCCAGGGTCTCGATCAGGACGGCGGTCTGGATCGTCATGTGCAGGCAGCCGGCGATCCGCGCGCCCTTCAGCGGCTGGCTCGCGCCATACTCTTCGCGGGTGGCCATCAGGCCGGGCATCTCCACCTCGGCCAGCTCGATCTCGTGGTTGCCCCAATCGGCAAGGCCGATGTCCTTGACGACATAGTCCTGTGTGCTCATGAACGTTCCCTTTCCCGGCCGGCGGGCATCAGAAAAGACCCGTTGGAGGGGGTCGAGGCCCGGGCGCGGACTTTCTGCAGGTTTGCGCGATTTCTATAGGTCGGCAGGCGTATAGCAAACCGCCTCACCGCCTTCAAGTATAAAGAAATCTTTATACGGTTATGTTCGGGATTGCCGCCCTGCAAGAGAAGCGGGTTCCATCGACGGCCGAAAGCCGTACTCGCGTGCCGCCGGACAGGCGCAGTCGCGCTCCGCGCCCAACAGTGTAGACTGGGGCGCGGCAGGGGTGAGCGGGTGGGGCAGATGGACACTTCGACGAAGCGGCTGATCGCGGCCCTTTTCGTGCCTGCCTTCATGATCGGCACGGATTTCACCGGCGCGATGATGCTGGCGATGCCGATCGAGCGAGCCTTTTCCGTCGACATCACGACGACCCAGTGGGTGCCCAACGTCTATGCGCTTGTCCTTGCGGTCACCTGCGTTTCCGGCGGGCGGCTGGGCGACATGTACGGGCATCGCCGGTTCATGGTGATCGGGCTCGCCGTGTTTCTCGCCGCCTCCATCGTCTGCACCGTCGCCCCGACGATCGGCTGGCTGATCGGCGCGCGCGCCGTACAGGGGCTCGGCGCCGCGATGGCCTGGCCCTGCATTCTGGCGGTCGGCTCGCGATCGGTGCCCGACGACCAGCGGGGCGTCGCCATGGGGCTCCTGTTCGGGGCGGTCGCCATCGGCAACGTCGTCGCCCCCTTCGTGGCCGGCATTCTGTCCGGCGTCGGCTTCTGGCGCGGTTTCTATCTGTTCAACGTTCTGCTGGCCGCGGCGTCGATGCTCCTGGTCTGGCGCACGGTGCCGCGGACCCCGCGGGAGCCGACGGAGGAGCGGATCGATTTCGGCGGCATGGCGGTCCTGGGACTGGCCCTTCTGGGCTTGCTGCTCGCGCTCGACGTCGGGGCGGACTGGGGCTGGTTCTCGGGCGGGACGCTTCTGCTCCTCGTTCTCGCCATCGCCGCCTTCATCGCTTTTCCGGCGGTGGAGCGGTTCGTCGCCGATCCGATCCTGCCGCCGGCGTTGACGCGCAACCGTCAGCTCATGCTGGCGCTGGCGGGCAACGGTTTTGCGAGCCCCGCGCTCTATGTCGTCTTCCTTTATGTCCCCCAGTACCTGCACAAGGTCCACGGCTGGTCCAACCTGTGGTCGTCGGTCGGCGTCATGCCGACATTGATCAGTCTGGCCGTCATCAACGTGACCGCGGGGCGCCTCTACAATCCGGTCGGTCCGCGGCTGCTTCTCATTGTCGGTCACGCGCTTACGGTGGCCGGCATGTTGTGTCTTGCCCTGTTCGAGCCGGATTGGGGCTATGCCGCGATGATCGTGCCGCTCTTGTTGGTCGGTGCCGGTGGCGGCCTGATCTTCGGCCCCGCCGGGACCGCTTGCGTGAATGCCGTGGCGCCGTCCCGGGCGGGGCTTGCCGGTGGGCTCGGCTTTATGGGGCATCTTACCCTGGGCGCGATCGGACTGGCCGTCGCAACGACCCTCTTGTTCGCCGGCAGCGGCGCGGTCCTGACCCGCGGCCTCGCGGCACGCGGGGTCGACATGCCGGCAGCGGCGCGCGACATCCTGAACGGCAGCTCGATCGCCGGCGGCCAGGCCCGTGAGATCCTGGCGCGCTACGGTGCCGAAGTTCAAGGAATGATCGTCTCCGCCTTGTCGGACGCCTTCGCCGCGGGGGCGCAGCTTGCCTTCTGGGTCGCCCTGGCCTTCGCCGCGCTCGGCCTCGCCCTCTCCTTCTGGCTGGATGACGACCGTCTCGGCAGGGTGCGGCCGAAGGCCCCCGCTTGGTGCTGGTCGTTTTATCCGGCCTGCCCGGGACCGGGAAGACCACGCTGTCCCTGGCCCTCGCGGCGCAGCTGAGGGCCGTCCTCCTGCGCATCGACACGATCGAGCAGGCCTTGCGGGCCGTCCGTCCGGATGAAGCGGAAATGGGCCCGGACGGCTATCTCGCCGGCTACGCCATCGCTGCCGACAATCTCTCGCTAGGCCGCACGGTTGTCGCCGATGCGGTAAACCCCATCGACCTGACACGCGACGCCTGGCGCACCGTCGGCGAACGGGCGGGCGTTCCTGTCGTCGAAATCGAGATCGCTTGTTCGGACCGTGCCGAGCATCGCCGGCGGGTCGAGACGCGCGTCGCCGACATCGACGGCCTGGTAATGCCGACCTGGCAGAATGTTCTGGACCGGGATTACCGTCCCTGGACGCGCGATCGGCTGGTCGTCGATACGGCCGGGCGGACCCCGGAGGACTGTGTCGAGGAAATCGTCGACCGCCTTCCCTGACGCGCGTTAGCTACCGGACCGTTCCTCGGCCAGTTGCTGGCTTTCCGGCGCGGCGGCCTGCCGGCGGCGCAGGCGGGTGTGCCACAAGGACAGGCCGATCACCCAGGACAGGCCGGACAGCGCCATGACCTGCAGGGGTATGAGGCCGAAGTCCCCATGCCACGATCCGTAGGCGATGGCGGCAATGAGAAGAAGGGCGACACCTGTCTCGATCAGGACGTCCCGGTCGACCCGGCGCGCGACATATCGGTTCTTGGTCCAGTGAATGCCGCCGCCGTTGCCGCTGCCATGTTTGGGCGTCCGGACGAATTCGCTCTTCCGGCCCAGCCAGCCTTCGAGCGCGGCGCGGCTGCACTGGATGGACAGGCCCAGCGTGAAGACGAGGAACAGAAGCAGTAGCCCGACATACCGGAACAGGCCCAGCCCGCTGTAGGTTCCCCAGCCCTGTGCCAGGTAATAGACCCAGGCGATGCAAAGGGTTGCGATGACGAAGGGCGTGCCGAACTGCATGTAATCGGTCGCGATCCCCGTACCCTTGAGAAAGGTGAGGGCGACGGAGGCGAGTATCGCCGTGACGACGACCATGTAGAGGCTGCTGCCGATCAGATGGGCGCAGGCGTGGAGCCGGCGCAGCGGCGGGAGCTTGGCGCGGGAGATGTTGCCCAGGTGAAGCCGTGCATTCTCGGCGCCGCCCTTGATCCAGCGCCGTTGCTGGGACCGGATGCCGGGCATGTCGGCCGGCAGCTCCGCCGGGGAGACGACGTCCTCCAGATAGACCAGGTGCCAGCCGCGCAGCTGGGCGCGATAGCTCAGGTCGATGTCCTCCGTCAGCGTGTCGGCGCGCCAGCCGCCCGCGTCCTCGATCGCCTCGCGCCGCCAGACGACGGCGGTCCCGTTGAAGGTGATGAAAGACCCGCTGGAACTGCGCCCGCGCTGTTCGATGGTGAAATGGGCGTTCAGCATGAAGGCGTAGACGCGGGTCAGAAGCGACTGGTCTTCGTTCAGATGCGCCCATTTGGTCTGGACGGCGGCCACCTTGTCGTTGGCGAAGTAGGGCAGGGTCTGACGCAGGAAATCCGGCTCCGGCACGAAATCGGCGTCGAAGATGGCGATGAACTCGCCATCCGTCTTCGCCATCCCTTCCTTGAGGGCGCCGGCCTTGAAGCCTTCCCGGTTCTCCCGGTGCACGAGGGAGATCGGCAGGCCCGTGGCCGCCAGGCTCGCCACCTTGGCGGCGACGATGGCCGTCGTCTCGTCCGTCGAATCGTCCAGTACCTGGATGTCGAGCAGATGGTGC
>CAYGKX010000440.1:0-2660 GCA_964350225.1 uncultured Rhodospirillaceae bacterium
GAAATCGAAGCTCTAATGAAAAGGGCGGGTCCGGTTGCCCGGCGCCCGCCCTCTACTATCCGATCACCGGAACGGCGGCGAGTAGAGGATGCCGCCCTTGTTCCAGAGCGCGTTCAGGCCGCGCTCCAGTCCCAGCGGTTTGACGTTCCTGTCGTAGACCTCGGCATAGTTGCCGACCTGCTTGATCGCCCGGTAGGCCCAGTCCTTGTCGACACCCAGCGGCTTACCAAAGTCGCCCTGGACGCCCAGCAGGCGCTTCACCTCGGGGTTCTTAGAATCCGAGCGCATCTGGTCGACGTTGCCGGAAGTCACACCCAGTTCCTCGGCGGTGACGAGCGCGTTCAGGACCCAGCGTGCGAGATTGGCGAACTGGTCGTCACCCTGGCGGACGGCCGGGCCGAGCGGCTCCTTGGAAATGATCTCCGGCAGCACGATATGGGCGTTCGGGTCCTTCAGCTTGGTCCGCTCGGCGGCAAGGCCGGAGCGGTCCGTCGTGAAGACGTCGCAGCGCCCGGCGTCGTAGGCGGCGACAACCTCGTTCGAGTTCTCGAACGCCACCACCTTGTACTTCATGTTGTTGGCGCGGAAGTAGTCGGTGATGTTCAGCTCTGTCGTCGTGCCCGTATTCGTGCAGATCGCCGCGCCCGAAAGCTGCTTGGCGCTTTTGACGCCCAGCTTCTTCGGCACCATGAAACCCTGGCCGTCGTAGTAGAGGACACCGACGAAGTTGATGCCGAGAGAAGTGTCCCGGGTCAGGGTCCAGGTCGTGTTGCGCGACAGGACGTCGATCTCGCCCGACTGAAGGGCGGTGAAGCGCACCTTGGCCGACAGCGGGATGTATTTGACCTTGGTCGCGTCGCCCAGGATCGCCGCCGCAAGCGCACGACAATAGTCGACGTCGATGCCCTTCCAGTTGCCCTTGTCGTCGGGGTTCGAGAAGCCCGGCAGTCCCTGGCTGACGCCACATTTCAGCACGCCGTTCTTCTTGATGTCGTCGACGGTCGCGGCCTGTGCCGCGCCGGACCCGATCATGGCTGCGGCCGCTGCGGCCACAACCGTTGCGTGAAGTTTTCTCATGTAATTCCCCATTCCTTGACATCGGTTCTGCCGCCGACACTCGCCCGGCGGACCGGTTCGGCGACCGGTATTGCGGCAATTCTTGACCGAGATGTCACGGGAACGCAACAGGGACCATGCATCTCTCGCGTGCCGGCGTCCCGCGAGAAGCGCGGCGCGCATGGTGACAACGACCGGTCGAATCGCCATGATGCGGCCCGCTTCAAGGCCCTTCCCGACAAGACATCCCGATGAAAAGACAAACAGAATTAATCGGTGCCGGGCGGCATCCGGACCAACATCACGGTGCCGTCAACGTGCCCCCCTATCGCACCTCGACCGTCATTCGCGAGAAGGCGGAAGAGATGGTCCACCGGCGCGGATCGCCCTTCGACGAAGTCATGTATGGCCGCATCGGTACGCCCACGACCTTCGCCTTCGAAGAGGCGATGGCAGTGCTGGAGAATACAGACCGGGCGGCGGCCCTGTCCTCCGGCATGGCGGCCTGCGCGGGCGCCATATTGGCCGTGGTCAAGCAGGGCGATCATCTGCTGGTCCAGGACAGCGTCTACCGCCCCGTCCGCCGCCTGTGCGACGAGTTCCTGACGCGCATGGGGATCGAGACGAGCTATTTCGCGCCCGGCATCGGCGCGGACATCGAGGGCCTGATCCGGTCAAACACGCGCTTGATCTATCTGGAAGCCCCCGGTTCCCAAACCTTCGAGATCCCGGACATCCCGGCGATCGTGGAGGTAGCGAAAGCGAAGGGTATTTACACGGCTGCCGACAACACCTGGTCGACCGGCTATTTCTATCGCCCCGTCGATCATGGCGTCGACTTCACGGTCAATGCGGCGACGAAGTATATCGTCGGTCACTCCGACGCCATGCTCGGCGTTGTCGCCTGCCGGGAAGACCTCTTCTACGAGATGAAGACGGTCTCGGCCATGTTCCTGGGCAATTGCGCGGGGTCCGAGGAAATGTATCTCGGCTTGCGCGGGCTGAGGACGCTGGCGGTACGGCTCGACCAGCACAGCCGGAACGCCCTGGCCGTGGCCGAGTGGCTATCGGCCCACCCGGCGATCGATCGTGTGCTTTATCCCGCCTTGCCGGATCACCCGCAACACGACCTGTGGAAACGGGATTTCCGGGGTGCGTCCGGTCTCATGTCGATTGTCCTGAAGCCGGTCGACGAGGCCGCCGCCTTCGCCTTTGCGGACGGATTGCATCACTTCGGGTTGGGCGCGAGTTTCGGCGGATATGAGAGCCTTGTCCTGCCCTTCGACCCGACAGCCTACCGGACTGTCGAGCCGTGGAGTGGACCGGGACCTGCCATCCGGCTGCATATCGGACTGGAGGACCCGGAGGATCTAATCGAGGATCTGGACGCCGGTCTCTCGAAATTACCGGCGGCCTAGGAGACGAAAGATATGAATGGCTTCGAAACCGCGCTCGACGCGGTCGCCTTCGACGACAACGGCCTGGTTCCCGCCATCGCTCAGCAGCACGATACCGGCGAGGTCCTGATGATGGCCTGGATGAACCGGGAGGCCCTTCGCGAGACGCTCCATACCGGGCGGGTCTGCTACTGGTCGCGATCCCGG
>CAYGKX010000440.1:2670-3841 GCA_964350225.1 uncultured Rhodospirillaceae bacterium
CGCCTGCCACACGGGCCGCAGGAGTTGTTTCTTCCGAAAAGCGGCACCGAAGGGTCTGGAAGAGGTCGACATGCTGTCCGTGGACCCGTCGACACTCTACGCCCGCGGATGATCCCTCCCGGCCGGCGCGAACGTTTCCGTTTGCCCGGCCTTGAGACGCCGACGGGATGGCAATCCCCTAACAGTCATCGTTAATAAATTATTTTCGCCCGCCGCAACTGCTACCCTCTTTCAGAGAAACTGTGGCTTCGCCGCAACATAATCGCGGCGAAATTGGCCAATTCGCAACATTTTGGCTCAGAAAACAGTCAGAATTCGGTATGATCCGGTCTGGTTAATTCGTTCACGCCGCCTGGGGAAAGACGATGAACAGCAAGAATTTACTTACAGCAGCCGTTGTCGCGGGTGCTGCGGTCTTCGCCTCCATTCCGACGATGGCGCAGACCGTCCCGCACACACCGGTCACCACGCCGGTCAATCCGGGCTTTTTCTACTGGTCCATTGGCGCAAACGGCGGCATTCGCCACATGCCGACCTGGACATATGGTCAGACCTTCAACTTCGGTCAGGCCGGCTTCACCGACATCTCCACCGCCTATTCGTTCGATCCGAAGCCCTGGGGAGCGGGTCCGGAATTCGTGATGGGCTATGCCCTCAACAAGGCCGGACCGCTCGGTGGCCTCGGCGACAAGCCGCGGATCGAGCTGGGCCTGTCGACGTTCTTCGGCAAGACCAGCCAGAAAACAGGCCCCGGCGGCACGGGATCCTTCATGGTCGTCCCTCATGTCGACGGTACGCCGGGTGGCTTCGGCTACTTCCCGAACGAGAACACGACCACCAAGCTGACCACGACAGTGTATGCCGGCGAAACGGCGCTGAGGTTCAAGACGGGCTTCAAGCTGTCCCCGAAATTCACCTTGTCCCCCTCGATCGCTGCCATCGGCGGCATGGCCCTGTACCGCTACCGCTGGCGGACGAACGTTCCCGGCCTCGAGATCGGCAACGACCAGCTCGACGTCAAGGAAACGATCCGCAGCTTCAATGCCGGCGGTGAACTTGCAATGCAGTTCAAGTGGGCTCCCTCCCCTCGCTTCAGCCTTTATGGCAGCGTGGCGGCGGCGGCGATGTACCGCCACTCGCACCTGAATGCCCGGTCGCAGTTCGTGATCGA
>CAYGKX010000441.1:0-1503 GCA_964350225.1 uncultured Rhodospirillaceae bacterium
ACTTGTGGTCGTCGACCAGGACGATGCCATCTGTATCCCGCTTGTAGGACGCGCCCGTCGGGCACACGGTGACGCAGGCCGCATTCTCGCAATGCAGGCACGATCGCGGAAAGTGCAGGGTGTAGCTGCGCTTTCCGTCTTCGACCTCGTAGCCGTGGATGCGGTTGAACCAGGTGCCGGTCGGCTCGGGACCATAGGGGTCGGGATCGGTCAGCGGACCGGCCGCGCCGCCGTCGTTCCATTCCTTGCAGCTGACGGCACAGGCATGGCAGCCGACGCAGATATCCAGGTCGATGACGAGGCCCAGGCGCTTGGTCGACGGTCTTGCGGGAAGGCTGGTCATACGGCGGTCTCGCGCCGGCGGGCCGTGGCCGCCTTGGGTGGCAGCGCCTTCTCGATCCGGACCTTCAGATCGTACCAGGCGGCTTGGCCGGTGACCGGGTCGCTGTTGGAATAACGATGCCCGTCCGGCTGCTCCGGCAAGAGATCGTCGATCAGCGGGTTGAGGAGGAAGCCGCGCGTGGCCTCCGGCGCTTCCGGCGAAAGGCCCCAGGCGCCCGCTTTCTTGCCGATGGCGTTCCACGTCCAGACGGTTGCCCGGTTCACGCCATCCATCAGGCGGATGGGGACGTGGATGCGGCCCGTCCGGCTCGTCACATGGACCCAGTCGCCATCGGTCAATCCCAGTTCCGCCGCGAGCGCGCGGGAGATATAGAGCGCATTGTCGGCATGAAGCTGGCGCAACCAGGCATTCTGGCTGCCCCATGAATGATAGTGCGACATGGGGCGCTGGGTGATGGCGTGCAGGCTGTAGCCCTCGTCCGCCGTGCCGCCCACGACGTCCTCTGGCGGGTACCAGAAGGGCAGGGGATCGAAATAGGCTTCGACACGCGCCCGGTGCCGCTCCGGCGGCCGGATGTCGCCATGGCCCGCCGCTGCCAGCCGGAAGCGCTGCAGTGGTTCGGCATAGAGCTGAAGCGTGATGGCCTCGCCGGCGCCGCAGAATTTCCGGTCGGCGGCATAGTCCAGATAGGCCTGGTTCACATGCTTGAAGAATCGGGCCTCGGCCGGGATCTTTTCCGACCAGAAACAGCCGTTCTCGATGTAACGCTCGAGCTGATCGGGGTTGGGCGGTCCAACCGCGGTCTCCAATCCCCCACTCCCGCGCCAGCCGGCCAGCGGGCCAACTCCCGGCGTCCGCTCGTGGTTGACCAGGTAGTCGGCATAGCCTCCCGGATAGGTTGGGGTTCCATCGGTTTCGGACATGCCGGGCAGGCCGAGACGGGCGCCGAGGTCCAGCATGACGTCCTGGAACGGCCGGACGTCCCGGTCCGGCGCCACCACCGGGCGCCGGATCGAATCGGCAGGCCCGTCCGCATGGCCGATCGGGCGGTCGAGAAGGGACATGCAGTCCCAGCGCTCCAGGTAGGTCGTGTCGGGCAGGATCAGGTCGGCATAGTCGACCATCTCCGACCGGAAGCTGTCAGCATAGATGATGTGCGG
>CAYGKX010000441.1:1513-3541 GCA_964350225.1 uncultured Rhodospirillaceae bacterium
GCCATGTTGGCCGTGAACAGGAACAGCGTGTCGATCTCGTAGGGGACGCCCCGCGCGGCATTGGCGATGACGGTGTGCATCATGCCGTGGAGGGCGAGGGGGGCCTCCCAGGAAAAGGCGCCGTCGATGCGCAGCGGCTCTCCCGCGTCATCGACAAGAAGGTCTTCCGGGCCCGTCGGAAATCCCAGCGGCGGCCGGGGCAGAGGGGTGTCCGGGACGACCTCGCCCGGCTTGCCGCCGGGACCGGCGCCGGCGGCGATCGGCTTCGGAAACGGCGGCTTGTAGCGGAAGCCGCCCGGCGCGTCGATGCTGCCGAGCAGCGCCTGCAGGAGATGGATCGCGCGGCAGGTGTGGAAGCCATTCGAATGGGCCGAAATGCCGCGCATGGCGTGCATCGCCACGGGCCGGCCAATCATCCGTTCGTGACGCCGCCCGAAGGCGTCGGTCCAGGGCTGCTCGATCACCACCTCGCGCTCGAAGGCGGTGTGTGCCAGTTCGGCAGCCAGCCGGCGGATCGTGCCCGCGTCGATGCCGGTCTCGGCGGCAACCGCCTCGGGTGCGTAGCGCGGGTCCAGACAGCGCTCGGCGATCAGCTGGAAGGCGGGAACCGCCTCCGCGCCATTGACCTCGTAGTTTCCGTGCAGGGCAGCCGCGGTATCGGGTGCCAGCGCGGCGACCGGACGGTTCTCCTTGCGGTCCCAGGCGAGCGGCGCGCCCGTCTCGTCGCGCAGGAAAAGGCCGTCCTCGGCGCTGCCCGGGGCCCGGCGGACCAGCCAGCCGGCGTTGGAATATCGGGCGAGCGACGGAGCATCGACCCGCCCGGCGCGGATCAGCTCGTGGCAGAGCGCCAGGACGAACAGGCCGTCGGTGCCCGGGCGGATGCCCACCCATTCGTCGGCGATGGCGGAATAGCCGCTTCTGACCGGGTTGACGGAGACGACCTTGGCGCCCCGTCCCTTCAGTTTGCCGAGCCCGATCTTGATCGGGTTGCTGTCATGGTCCTCGGCGACGCCGAAGATCATGAACAGCTCCGTCCGGTCCCAATCCGGCTCGCCGAATTCCCAGAAGGCGCCGCCGATGGTGTAGAGCCCGGCCGCCGCCATGTTCACCGAACAGAAGCCGCCATGGGCGGCGTAGTTCGGTGTCCCGAACTGACGCGCCCACCAGCCGGTGAGGCCCTGGCTCTGGTCCCGGCCGGTGAAGAAGGCGAGCTTCGTCGGGTCGGTGCTGCGGATGCTGCCCAGCCAGACGGCCGCGGTGTCCAGCGCCTCGTCCCAGGATATCTCCTCGAACTCTCCGCTGCCGCGTGGCCCCACCCGCTTCATCGGTGCACGCAGGCGGGCGGGGGAGGTGTGATGCTTGATTCCAGCCGATCCCTTGGCACAGATCACGCCCCGGTTCACCGGATGGTCGGGATTGCCTTCGATATAGCGGACCCTGTCGCCGTCCAGATGGACCCGGATGCCGCACCGGCAGGCGCACATGTAGCAGGTGGTCGTCTTCACCTCGTGCGCGTCGTTCATCCCTTGGCCGTTCTATGTCTTTCTAATACCGGCCAGGCGACCGAGCATTCCTGCCCACTGCCGTCCCAACCCCTTTTCCAGCAACACCCTAGCGCCCATGGACGGCACGTCAACGCGCTAGCCCGCCGGTCTCCCATGCGTCTCGTGGGGGCGCCGGGGACTAGCGGTTGGTGCGGCAGGTGGTCTCGCGCTGAGGGGTTGTCCAGATGGCTTCGTTACCCTTGTTCCAGAAGGTGTAACCGTCGCCGGAATAGCGCGCGCCGGATCCGGAGCGCTTGAGCGGCAGCACGCGCCGTTCGTTCGTGCCGAAGCGGACCTCGACGGTGGCAGGCGTGCCGCTTCGGAAGATGGCGACCACCCGCTGGCCGTCCTCGCAGCGATAGACGAATTCCCGCGCCGCCGCGGGTGGTGAGTTGCCCGGAGCGCAGCGATAGATCTCGAACCGGGCCTTGCGGCCGGCCTCCGGCACGACAACGCGCAAGATGTTCTTCTTGAGGTCGAGGTG
>CAYGKX010000441.1:3551-3822 GCA_964350225.1 uncultured Rhodospirillaceae bacterium
CGGGCCCTTCGTGTCGCCGGGCCGGTCGAAATTCGGTTGGACGACGATGCGGATCGGCTCCGGCTGGCTCATCTTGGGCTGCACATGTTCCACCTTGCCGTCGTCGCCGACCGTCACGACGAATTCCGCCGTCTGGCGGCAGGAAAAGGTCAGCGACTGTGCCGCGGCGGTGGCGGGCAACGCAAGGGCGGTCAGAAGGAGGGCGGCGAGCGACGGCAGGAGGGTAGGGCGCATTAACGTGCGGTCTTTCATGTCGGAAGTCGTCAACGAG
>CAYGKX010000442.1:0-3820 GCA_964350225.1 uncultured Rhodospirillaceae bacterium
GTCTGATGGTTGAAGAAAGGCGGCAAGAGAAGAGAAACAGGGTCTTCGAGCCGCCGCCCCTCGTTGTTCACATAAACAATCGTACCGGCGAGGAAATCGGCGTCGAGCCCAGCGACAAGCCGGTCGATGCGGTCGTCCTCCACCTGCCGGGCGGCACGCAGATCGGTGAAGGCCGGATAGAGGATCGCATCGAGCCCGGTCGACGGCGCGGTGCCACCCTCGAAGCGGGCGAGCCAGACCCGGTCGCCCACCATGATGTGGTTGAGGGTCCCGAGGATCGAGAGAAAAAACGCGGGGCGCGGCGCCGCCAATTGGTCGGCAGAAAGCTGCGCGCAGCAATCGTAGAGCCGTTCGTTGGCGCCCCGGTTGTAGCGGGCGAGCAGGCGGAAATGATCGATCAGCGCATCGCTCATCAGGAGGGTCTCCAATTGTGTCGCCACCTGCCAAAGGCGATTGACATCTCGCCCCGGCTTGGCGACACCGGGCCATGATCGAAAGCAAGCCCGCCGCCGCGCCGCCGGTCAATCCGGGGCCGGCGAATAGCGTCCATGTCCGCTGCGGGTCGGACATACTGGACAAGCTAAGCGAAGCCGGCCTGCCCGGCACCGCCATTGAATGGTCCGACCCGATGTCCCAGGGACCGATCCCGCCGACGGACGACCCCGCGGCCTTCACGGCCGTCCGCGCAAAGTTCCTAGCGACCGGCTACCGGCTGACCGAAGAAAAGGTCCGCGACGCCCTGACCGAAAGCGACGCGGCTCTGGACGCTGCGGTGGAGTGCGCGGAGGAGATTGTCCTCTGGTTCGAACACGACCTCTACGACCAGGCAATTCTTGCGCGCCTCCTGGCCCGGATCGGCAACGCGGCGGCGGGGCGCCTGACCATCGTGACACTCGACGACCACCCCTCGGTCGCCCCTTTTCACGGCCTCGGTCAACTCGAACCGGACGCGCTGGCCGAACTCTATCCGGCGCGCGAACCGGTCGCGGCGGGCGCCGTGGCGGCGGCAAGACAGGTCTGGGCCGGCATGCGCGCCGGGGACCCGACCTATCTCGAAGCGATCCTGGACGAGGCGGAACTGCCCGGCCTGCCCTACATGCGGGCCGCCATGCGGCGCTTTCTCGCGGACTATCCGGGCATCGACGATGGCCTGGCCGAGACAGAGCGGCTGATCCTGCGCGCGGCGGCGGACGGGGCCGGCACCCCTGGCCGGATATTCGCCCGAATGCAGGAACTGGAGACGGCCCCCTGGATGGGCGACCTGATGCTGTGGCCCTGGATCGTGCGGCTCGCCGAAGCCCCCGTCCCCGCCCTGGCCTTCGACCGGGAGCGGTCGGATGGCCCCTTCGACCGGCGCTTCGCCCGCCTGCCGCTATCGCTCACGCCCTTTGGCCGCGGCCTTCTGGAGGGTACCGCCCACTGGCTGGAGCGTAACGAGATCGACCGCTGCATCGGTGGCGCAGGGCCCGAGACGCTCCTCGCCTGGCGATGGGATCCCAAAGCCCAGAAACTGGTGCCGGCACAATGACCGCGACTCTTCCCGACCTTCTCATCGATGGCGACCGGCTCAATGACAACCGGGGCGCGCGCTGGACCGTCGCCCTCGCCCACGGCGCCGGAGCACCGATGGACAGCCCCTTCATGGAGAGGATGGCCGCGATGCTGGCCGAACGGGGCATGCGGGTCGCGCGTTTCGAGTTTACCTACATGGCGCTGCGCCGCACGGCCGGGAAAAAGCGTCCGCCGGACCGTCAGCCGGTCCTGCTGGACACCTGGCGGGCTGTCATCGCGCATCTGGGGCCGGAAAGGCTGATCGTGGGGGGTAAATCCATGGGCGGGCGGATGGCGAGCCTGATCGCGGACGAGACGAAGGTCGCCGGGCTGGTCTGCCTCGGCTATCCCTTCCACCCGCCGGGCAAGCCCGAGAAGCTTCGGACAGAGCACCTGGAGACTTTGGAAACACCGGCCCTTATCTGCCAGGGCGAACGGGACACGTTCGGGACCCGCCCGGAGGTAGAGGCCTACCGGCTGTCGAAGGCGATCCAATTCGAATGGCTGCCCGACGGCGACCATTCCCTGAAGCCGCGCAAGGCATCCGGGCATACGGAAGCGCAGAACCTCGCCCGCGCCGCCGATGCCATCGCCAACTGGATCGGCGACCTCTAAGGCGGGCCGATAAAGGCCGCCGCGTCCTTCACGACCGGCGCGATCCATCGGAAGGGCTTGGCCATCGCCAGCGCGATCCGGTAGTGCCCGATCCGGGGATAGTATTTGAGGATCGCCGTGCCGCCCGCCGCCCGATAGGTCTCCGCCAATTCCGCCGAATTGCGCGGCAGGACGGTGCGGTCTCCCGTGCCGTGCAGGAGCAGCATCGGCGGCCCCGGCCGGCCGGCGAAGGCGATGGGCCGGGCATCGTCCGGCGGATCGGCCGTCGCGAAGATGGGCTTTGTGTTCTTGTAGTTGGTCGGGTCGAACGCGTAGGGCCCGGCGATGCCCACGATGCCACGAACGATCTTCGGCGCAACCCCGTCCGCCTTCAGATAACGCGGGTCGAGCGCCAGCAGCATGGATATGTGCGCGCCGGCCGAATGGCCCATCAGGTAGATCCGGTCCGGATCGCCGCCATAGCGGGCGATGTTTGCGTGCACCCAGGCCACGGCGGCCGCGCCATCCTGGACGAAGGCCGGGAACGCAACCTCCGGATAGACCCGATAGTCGGGCACCACGGCGACATAGCCCCGCTCGGCCAGTGCCGCCCCGACGAAGCGGTATTTCTGACGCGACCCGCCGCGCCAGCTGCCGCCATAGAAGAACACCACGACCTTGCGCCGGTCCGACGGCTTGGCATCCTTCGGCAGATAGACATCGAGCTTCTGCCGGTCGCCAGAACCGTACGAAAGATCCGACGTCCGGTCGCTCCGCCCCATGGGCGTCACGGTGTTGAGCAGGCCGAGGGGCGAACAGGCAGCGGTCATGGCGGTCCCGATCAGGGCGGCTATTCCAAACAGTCGACGGAAGAGATGGAGGGGCATTCCCGATGATATGCCCCCACTTCGCCGCGCGGCCAGCGGACGACGGCAGAGGCCCCGCATGTCGATCCCCTTTGCTTCCCGGGCGGGTGTGATAAAACCCGCGCCGACTGCCCCTGCGGCACAACACGGCTACAGCACGAGGACAAGGCGATGGCGGCGAAGAAAAGCGACGGCAAGAAGAAGAGAACCACCGGCAAGAAAGCGGCTGCCGCGCCGGCGACGCGCGCGAATGAAGCCGCGGGCGTCCGTGTCGAAAGCGACACGATGGGCCAGGTGAAGGTTCCGGCCGACCGTTACTGGGGTGCCCAGACCCAAAGGTCGCTGCAGAACTTCAAGATCGGCGGAGAGCATATGCCGGCCCCGCTGGTTCGCGCCCTGGGCATCCAGAAGCGCGCGGCGGCCGAGGCGAACATGGAGCTGGGGCAGCTCGACAAGAAGATCGGCAAGGCCATCGTCGCCGCCGCGAACGAGGTGATCGACGGCACCCTCGCCGGCCATTTCCCGCTCGTCGTCTGGCAGACCGGCTCCGGCACCCAGACCAACATGAACGCGAACGAGGTCATCTCGAACCGCGCCATCGAGATGCTGGGCGGCACCATCGGGTCGAAAGACCCGGTTCATCCGAACGACCACGTGAACCGCGGCCAGTCCTCGAACGACACCTTTCCGACGGCCATGTCCATCGCGGCCGTCGAGGAGGTCTCGAACCGCCTGGTGCCCGCGCTGAAGCATCTCCACGGCGTCGTCGCGGAAAAGCGGAAGGAATTCGCAAAGATCATCAAGATCGG
>CAYGKX010000443.1:0-3816 GCA_964350225.1 uncultured Rhodospirillaceae bacterium
CGGCGAGGCCGATCCGCCGCTCGAGCGGGCTCAGCCCGAAGGCGGCGCGCATCGGACGGCTCATCCAGGGGTCGGCCTCCGGGATTGGCGGCCAGCCGCCCTCGTTCAGCCCGCCCAGAACGGTGACGTCGTAGCGCTGGAGCCGGGCCTCGAGCGGGCCAAGGATGGCGAGGCGGGGGTGGGTGCCGAAACGCGGCCGGACGACCCGGCCGGACATCAACGCCTCGATCAGCGCCGGGTAGGATCGCGGCTCGATGGGCGGGAAGTCGGCCGACGCTTCCGCCAGTTCCGCGACGAAATTGGCCACGGCCTCGCCGGCATCCTCGGCCCAGAGCCGCGCCCGCCCCTCACCGCCGTCGGCGGCGGCCAGCGCTTCCGCCATCGAAATGTGCAGCCGCAACAGATCGGCGACTGTCGCACCGGGTTGCGACATGGCCTCGGCAAAGGGCGCGACGATGGGGGCGAGACGGTCGATCAGCGCAGCGGCCCCGGCAAGCGCAGCCTGCTCCTCCTCGTCCCGGACACGCCCGCGCAGGCGGGCGAGACGGTCCCGCAACCCATCCAGCCCGGGGCGGGGACGCGGTCCCCGCAGCAGGCCGCGTTCCAGACGGCGGACGGCCGCACGCAAAGCGGAGGGTGTCAGGCCCGCCGCTGCCAGCGGATGCTTCAGCGCGGCGAGGAACGACACCGGCGCGAAGCCGTCGGCCACCAAAGCAGCGGTGAGGGTGAGGAAGCTGCCGGGCGGCGTGGCGATCAGGGGCGTGCCGGCGGAATCGTCCACCTCGACACCCCAGCGGCCGAGCGCGGCGGCGACCCGGCGGGCAAGGTCACGGTCCGCCGTGACGAGCGCGGCCGTCCGGCCCGGGCTTTCCAGCGCCTCGCGCAGGGCCAGGGCGACGACGCCCGCCTCCTCCCGCGGGCCGGGGCATTCGACATAGGTCATGTCGGCCAGCGCCATCCGGACCGCGTCGGACCCCAGCGCCGTCTCGCGCCAGCGGCCGGTCGTCTCCGCCGGACGGAAGGCCTCGGACAGAAAGGCGCCCCTGACATCCGAAAGGGCATTCGCCGGGCGTTCGCATCCCGGCCAGGTCCGGACGTCAGCCCGCGACACACCGATCCGGTCCAGCAGGCGGGACAGGCCGTGCTGCGGATGGTCCGGCGCATCGGCGACCTTCTGCCATCCGTCGTCGTCGAGTGCCGTATCGAGGCCAGGCAGCACGACCGATCCCTGGGGCAGGCGGGCGACGGTCCGCAAGAGCTCCGCCGTCGCCGGGATCGAGCCGGTCGACCCGGCGCCGATGACAGGCGTATCGGGCGGGGCGGCCTGCCAGGCCCTGGCCCGCGCGGTGAGCAGCAGGTCACGCCGCTCCGCGGGATCGAGCGCCCCTTCGGCGGCGAGGATGTCGGGCCACACGGCGGTCAGGACGTCGAGATAGTCGAGCGTCGCCTGCCAGTGCGTCGCGAGTTCCGCCGGAACGATGTCCTTCAGGCGGGCAAAATCCAGCCGCTCCGTCTGGACCTGGTCGAGCAGGTGGCCCAGGGCGGCGGCGAGCCAGGCGGCCTGGTCCGCCGTGATGTCGATGCCGGGCGCCAGAATGGACCGCATCAGCAGGAGACGCCGCCGCAGTTCCGGAACGGCGGGCGGCAGGTCGGCCGCCTCGGCCAGGATCGGCTCGTCGGCGGGGTCGAAGCTCAACGCGTCCTCGTCGATGTCGCCGATCGGCTGAAGACGCGGCAGCAGGATCGCCCGGCCGCCGCTTTCGCGCAGGAAGGCCTCCCGCACGGCGCGGCAGGCCCGGCGCGTCGGCAGCAGGATGAGATAGCGGGCAAGCGCCGCAGGATCGCCGGCCGCACGGTCGAGCACGCCGCGGGCGAGCGCGTCGGCGAACGGGTGGTCTGCGGGAATGTTGAAGACGGGCGGCGCGTCGTTCACGGCGGTCCCCGGTTTCTCCGGCGGCGATCGGGGCGCCATGCTATCGGCGGTGACGGTGGGGGCGCAACGCCCCGGCCAGCCATTGCTTCATCGCCCCTCAACAAGCCCTCTCCCCCAAACCTGGGGAGAGGGTTGCGGAGGCTCGGCAAGGCGCAAGCCGGGCTTGGCCGGAGCTGGGTGAGGGGGGATGGCGCGGGAGCCCCCCCAATCGCCGAAGTCCGAGACCCCCCTCACCCTGCCCGCCACCCGATGGGGACAGGGGTCTCCGGGTTGCGTCTTTGGCGACCCTACTTCGCGTCGGTCAGGAGCGGCGAGATGCGCACCCATTCATTGTTCTTCAGACGGTCGACGCCAACGGCCATGGGGCTGGCATGGTTGCCTTTCGCGAGCGAATAGGTCGGGTTGCCGAACATGTCGGTGTAGGGGGTCGTCCGCATCGCCTCGACGAACTTCTCGACGGTCAGGTCGCGGCCTGCCTTCTCGAGGCCCTGGGCCGTCCATTCCATCAGCGAGTAGGCGAGCATGGCCCCGTTGTCGGTCGGCACCTTGTAGGCCGCCTCATACTTCTCGATCCAGGCCTTCACCTTGGCGTCGTCCGTCGCCTTGGTGTGGATCTTCCACTGGCCAATACCGTAGAGACCGTCGAGGCTGATCTTCACCTTTGCGGCGATCTTGGTGATGATCTCGTTCCGGCCGGGGATGGAGGTGATCATCGGCACGTTCCAGCCGATCTTCTTGGCCCCCGCCACGGCGGAGATCGTCTCGCGCACGATGGTCGCGAGCACGACCAGGTCGCAGCCGGCATTCTTGAGGCTGGCGAGCTGCGAGGAGAGGTCGACCGAACCGGGCTTGAAGCCGGCCCGTGCGGCGATCTTCATGTTGGTCTCCGCCAACGCCTCGGCGGTGCCCTTCTGGACCAGCTTTCCGAAGGCGTCGTCCTGATAGAGGACGCAGACCTTCTTCGGCTTCAGCTCCTTCACGATCCAGGCGACACCGGCCTTGGTGCCCCAGTCGTAGTCGACGACGTTGGTGAAGGAGAGCGGGCTCTTGTGGCCGTGGAAAGGCCCCGAGACGCCCGACCAGGGGAAGAGATGGGGAATGCCCGCGCGGATCGCGACGCCATGGGCCGCGATGGTCGGGCCCGTACCGAAGGGCGAGAGGATGGCGAAGACCTTGTCCTTTTGCACCAGTTTCTGCACCGCGCGCACCGCCTTCGCCGGCTGGTAGCCGCTGTCCTCGATGATCAGGCGGATCTTGCGGCCATGGATGCCGCCGGCCGCGTTGATCTCCTGGATCTTCATGTCGAGACCGTTCTTGATCGGCGCCATGCCGGCGGCGACCGGGCCCGACAGGTCGAGATGCGTGCCGATCAGGATTTCGGTATCGGTCACGCCCTGGGTGACCATCTTCTGCGCAGCCGCCGGCGCCACGCCCATAAGCGCGGCGATACCCGCCGCCGCCGTGCCATAGATCAGTTTCCTCATTGTCCTTCCTCCCGTATCTGCCCTTCCGGGCTTCCTGCTTCGATTGGCCACGCGGACCGGATGACGTCCGCGCCGTGGGGTTGTGCCCGTTTCCCCGATAATGCCCCTAGGCATACATCGCGTCGATCAGGGTCTTGTATTTCTCGCTGACGAAACTGCGTTTCAGTTTCATCGTCGGCGTCAGTTCCTCATCCTCCGCCGTCAGCTGGATGTCGATCAGGCGGAACGTCTTGACCTGCTCCACCCGCGCGACCGTCTTGTTGACCCGCTCCACCTCCTGCCCGATCAGCGCATTCACCTCCTCCGCCGCGCACAGGCGCGGGTAGTTGGGGAAGGGGACGTGCGCGTCCTGGGCGAATTTCGCGACATTGTCGAATTCGATCAGGAGCAGACAGGACA
>CAYGKX010000444.1:0-3815 GCA_964350225.1 uncultured Rhodospirillaceae bacterium
ACCCGCGAAGAGGCGATCACCCCTGGGTTCGGGCCGATCGTGAACACGGCGCCCTTCGTCTGCTCCGGTCATCCGGCGATGCACGTGCCGATCGCGATGCGCGAGGGACTGCCCGTCGGGATGATGCTGATCGGCAAATGGTGGGACGAGGTGACCATTTACCGTGCATCGGCTGCCTTCGAACGGGCATTTGACTGGAAAACGTGCTGAAACAGGGGTTTAGCGAAGGGCGGTGCGTCGGCCGTCTTGTGGCCGCCCGGGCCCTTTGCTAGCATTTTCGGAGCGCCCCGTTCGGGGCGGTTCTCATTGGGAGAGGGATCATGAAATTTGGTACCGGTTGGACGCGGCGTGCCGCGTTGGGCGCCCTTGCCGCCGTTGCGAGCCTCGCGGCCGCGGCGCCGGGGGCCGTCGCGCAGACGAAGGATACACTGGTGATGACCTGGCCGGTCGACCCGCAGACCTGGGATCCCAACCGGCGAACCAACCCGGGCATCCAGTCGATCTACAAGATGCTGTTCGACCAGCCGCTTACCCAGGCCCCCGACCAGAAGATCATCCCCGGCGTCGTCAAGTCGTGGAAACTCTCCGACGACGGCAAGCGGTTCGAAATCGAGATCCGTGACGACGTGACCTGGCACGACGGCAAGAAGCTGACGACCGAGGACATCGCCTACACCTTCTTCCAGCGGACCAAGGCCGGTCACAAGATCGACCTGGCACGGGTCTGGCGGAATGTGACCGACGTCGAGATCCTGTCGCCCACCAAGGCCGTCATCGTCCTCAAGCAGCCGATGCCGACGGCGGCGCCCTGGATGGCCTTCCTCGCCAACTTCATCGTGCCCAAGCATTACATGGAGAAGGTTGGCGTCGACGGGTTTGCCGCCAAACCGCTTGGCAGCGGCCCCTACAAGCTGGTCGAATATGTGCGCAATTCGCGCATCGTCTTCGAGGCCTACGAGAATTACTGGGGGCCAAAGCCGAAGATCAAGAAGGTCACGATCATGATCGTGAAGGATCCGTCGGCGCGGGTCGCGGCGATCCAGTCGCGCCGGGTCGATCTCGTGACCGAGGTGCCGGTGCGCGAGGCGGTGCGCCTGAACAAGGAGAAGGGCATCACCGGAGTTGTCTATCCCGTCTCCAAGGTGATCCTCCTCCAGATCCGGAGCGACAAGGCTTTCGCCGACGAAAATGTCCGGCTTGCCGCGCATTATGCGATCAACAAGAAGGCGATTTCGCGCGCGCTTTATGCCGGCGCGGCGGTGCCGCTCTCCATCGTGGCGACTCCAGGCACACCCGGCTTCGTGAAGGACTATGAGTTCCCCTACGATCCGAAGAAGGCGCGCGAACTTCTGGCGAAGTCCGGCTACAGCGCGAAGAAGCCGATCAAGATCGGGCTCGCCACCTTTAACGGCGCCTTCCCTGGCGACTACGAGATCGCGCGTGCCGTTGCCGCGATGTGGAAGCGGGTCGGCATCGACGCCACGGTCGAGGTCATCGAGCAGCCGAAGTATTTCGAGCTGAACCGCGGCAACAAGCTGCCGGAGGCGACCCTCTATATCTGGGACAATGCCGTCGGCGACCCGGAGATGTTCACTGGCTATCTCCTGCACCCCAAGCTGCCCTTCTCCGCCTGGAAGGACATGAAGATCGGTGCACGGGTGATGAAACTCTTCGGCGAGGTCGACTACGAGAAGCGTATCGCCGCCTACAAGGTGCTGAATGTCGACGCCGCCAAGTCCGGCGCGACGATCCCGCTCCTGCAAGGCGTGTCGACGGTCGCTTACAAGGACGGCCTGAACTTCGTGAAGTACAACAATGGCTGGGTCCTGCCGCAGACCTTCTCGTGGAAATAGGCACGACCACCTGGAAGTAGATGCGGGCCGCGCCCGCGGTTTGGGGGAGGCACCGGCTCCGATGAGGCCGATGTTCTCCCCCTCACTCTTCCTTCTCTCCGAACGGGGAGGGTTCTCCGGCGGACCCGGTCGCCTTCCCCTGTCTTACCGAACGGATTGCGTTGACCCATTCCCAACCCCCACGTATCGCGCGTGACGCCGAGCCCCCTTCCCCCGCGGGGGAACGGGGGGTGAGGCGGGAACACCGTCTCCCGGCCCGGATGTCGTCCGTGCCAAGATCGCCACGCCGCCATGGGTAGCGAAATCCTCGGCATCGTCGTTCGGCGGATCCTGGTGGCGATCCCGCTGATCCTGCTCGTCTCGGTCCTGGTTTTCGTCGTCCTCCGGCTGATCCCCGCGGACCCGCTGGCGATGGCCGTGCCGCCCAACGCGACCAAGGCGGACATCGAGGCGATGCGGCGGGAGATGGGCCTGGACCTGCCGATCATGGAGCAGTATGTCCGCTGGCTCGGACAGCTCCTGTCGGGGAACTTCGGCCGCTCCATCGCGTTCGGCCAGCCGGTCCTGACCCTGGTCGCCCAATCGCTTCCGGCGACGATCGAACTGGCCTTCCTGTCCGCGCTCCTCGCGACCGTCATCGGCATCGCCGGGGGCCTCCTCATGTACTACTTGCGCGGCGGGATCGGGGAGCAGATCACAGACCTGTCCAGTACGTTCATGATGTCGATCCCGGAGTTCCTCTGGGGCCTGTTCCTCATCCTTGTGGTCGGCGTCTCCCTGAACATGCTGCCCTTCGCCGGGCGGTTGGAGGCGGGTGTGACGGTGCCGACCGTGACGGGCTTCCTGCTGCTCGATGCGCTGATCTCCGGACAGGTGGGCGCCTTCTTCGACGCCCTGAAGCACATGATCCTGCCGTGCCTCGCGCTCGCCCTGGGCACGGCCCCGCTGGTCATGCGCATCCTGCGCTCGAGCCTGCTGGAGGTGAGCCATGAGGATTACATCACGATGGCCCGCCTGCGCGGCCTGTCGGAACGGCAGATTCTTCTGAAGCACGCCTTCAAGAACGCCTTCCTTCCGACACTAACCCTGATGGGTGTGCAGTTCGGGTTTCTCTTCGGCGGGACTCTCCTGGTCGAGGTGATCTTCTCCTATCCCGGCCTCGGCAACCTGATGGTGGAGGCCGTGCGCAACACGGACCTGCCGATCATCCAGGGGGTCGCGCTGATCTATGCGCTGGCGGTGCTGATCATCAATCTCCTGGTCGACATCTCCTATCTGACCCTCAACCCCAAACTGAGGCGCGCGCGATGAGCGGGGTGGCCGTGAAGCGCCAGGGGCGCCGCCTGCGTCTGCCGCGGGTCCTCAGGTCGGGCCGGGTCCTGGTCGGCGGCGGCATCGTCCTGACAATCCTGTTGGCCGCGATATTCGCGCCCTGGATCGCGCCGCTGGATCCGAACGAACAGGATCTCCTTGCGACGCTATTGCCCCCAGCCTGGATGGAAGGCGGCCAGTCGCAATTCATCTTCGGCACCGACAATCTTGGCCAGGACCTGCTCTCCCGCACGATCTACGGCGCCCGGGTGGCGATGATCGTCGCCTTCGCGGCGGCGGCGGGCGCCATGATCCTTGGCACCACGCTGGCGCTTCTCGCCGGCTATTTCGGCGGCTGGGTCGACTGGCTCATTTCGCGGCTGGTCGATCTCTGGATGGCGTTCCCGCCGGTCATTCTGTCGCTGATCCTGATCGTCGGCTTCGGGGTCGGTCTGGGCAATGTCATCCTCGCCATCGTCCTGGTCGACTGGACCCGTTTCTGCCGCGTCGTTCGCAGCGAGGTCATCGTCGTCCGGCGCCGCGACTATATCGACGCGGCGCGGCTCGTCGGTTTCGGCCATCTGCGCATGATGGTGCGGGAGGTCCTGCCGGCGGTGATCCCCCTAATGATCACGCTTCTCAGCCTGGAGA
>CAYGKX010000445.1:0-3789 GCA_964350225.1 uncultured Rhodospirillaceae bacterium
ATATAGGCGGCGCTTGCGAAAATGATGGCGCCGCCGACCCAGGTCCAGAGGCTGCCCGGGTCGTTGAATATCGCCCATCCCGCGATCACCACCAACACCAGCCGCCAGAAATCGAAGGGTGCGACAAAGCTCGCGTCCGCCGCCTGGAAGGCGCGGGTGACGCAGACATGAGCCATCGTGCCGGAAATGCCGATACCGATCAGATAGGGCCAGTCCTCGAGGGTCGGCAGGTTCCAGCGCCAGGCGGCGGGCCCCGCGGCAATGATCAGGAGGAACAGGTTCATGTAAAAGACAATGCGCGCCGTCGGCTCGGTCCGCGCCAGGACCTTCACGACAATTCCCGCACTCGCATAGAAGAAGGCCGAGCCAACCGCGAAGAGCGCGGGAACCCCGATTTCCTGGAAGCCGGGCCGCAACACGACCATCGCGCCGGCAAAGCCCACGGCGGTTGCCGTCAGGCGCCGCCAGCCCACCCTTTCCGGCAGGAAGAAGACGGCAAGGAGTACGGTGAAGAGCGGAATCGTCGCGTTCAGGGCGACGGCGTCCGCCATCGCCGACATCTCCGCGATGGCAAAGAAATAGGTCGTCATCGCGACATAGGTGAGGGCCGCCCGGAAGCCGAGGAGACCGAAACGCCGGCTCCGGAACATACCGCCCGACATGCCCCGCAGCATGAAGGGCAGCAGGAACAGCACACCCATGAGCGAGCGCCAGAAGGCGATGTCGATGGCGTTCTGGCTGCCGGCCAGGAGGCGGATCCCGACGGCCATGATCGCGAAACAGGTGGTCGCGCCCAGCATCCAGAGGGCGCCGCGCACCGGGTCGTTCGCATCCTTCTTTCCGCCCGGCCCTGTCATGCGCCCTCCGACCGCGGGCCGCTCAGCGTCGCCGTATCGCTCTTCCGGCGGGCTTCCAGGCGGATGATGCCAATCGCCGACGTCATGACGATAAGGGCGCCGATCAGGACCCAGATGCTGAGCGCCTGGCCGAAGATCAGCCAGCCGGCAACGGCCGCGAGCGGCAGCCGCGCGTAATCGAAGGGCATCACGACGCTCGCGTCGGCGAGCTTGAGACCCCGCACGATGCAGGTATGGGCGCAGGTACCGGAGAGCGCAACGCCCGCGACCAGCGGCAGGTCGGCCCAGCGCGGCTGAACGAACTCGGCGATCATCGGCCCGAGGGCGACGAGGGCGAGTGAGGCATTCATGTAGAAGATGAGGCGGTTGGTCGGCTCCGTCCGGCTGAGCGCCTTGGTCGCCACCGACGAGGCGCCGTAAAATGCGCCGGACGCAAGGGCGAGGACCGCCGCGAAAGAGATTTCCGCGAACCCCGGCCGCAGGATCACCAGCGCCCCGATAAAGCCGAGGGCCGTCAGGGCCCAGCGCCGCGGTCCGACATGCTCGCCCAGGAAAAGTCCGGCGTAGAGGACAACCCATAGAGGGATGGTCGCGTTGAGCGAGGTCGCCTCGGCGACGCCGATCTCGGCATAGGCATAGAAGGAGCAGAGCATCCCGCCATACCCCGCCACGGTGCGAAAGCCGTAGAGGCCGAGCCGTCCGGGGACAAAGCCCGCGAGGCCGCCACGCAGCATCAGCGGGAGGAGAATGAGGAAGCCGATGAAGGTGCGGTAGAAAAGAATGTTCGACACCGGCAGCCGCTCGGCCGCCATGCGGATCAGGACGACCATGACCGTGAAACAGCAGGCCGCGCCAAGCATCCAGGCCGCAGCGCGCACCGCGGGCGGTGCCCAATCCCCGCCGGTCTTCTCCTCCGGAACCGCTGTTTGCGTACCCCCGGTGTCCCCCGTCATCCGGCGATCCGTTCCGGCGGCCGCGCCGGCGGCCCTTTCAATTCCAGCTTGTTGCCTTCCGGATCCCAGAGATAGAGGGAGGGACCATAGCCGTCGGCGCCATAGCGCGTATGCGGAGCTTCTTCGATTCGGACACCCGCCGCCCGGAAGCGCGCAACGATCTCGTCCGGACGCCAGGGTTCGATCCTGAGGCAAAAATGGTCTTCGTTTCGTCCCTCTGGCCCCGGCGCAGCACCGCCCTCGCGGCCGAGAGGCTTGGCCACGTCGACGAGGTCGATGAGCGAGGCGCCGGCGCGCAGCTGGATCAACCCGATATCGTCCTGCACTTTCTCGACCGGACATCCCAAGAGATCCCGGTAGAAGGCTGTCACTGCGTCGACGTCGCGGACGCGCAGAACGATATGGTCGAGGCCGAGTATGTCGAACATGGAAACCAATGAGCCGCCTGAGGCCGTCGCTGGCAAGATGATTTAGGACATACGGGCCACCGGGCCATCGCGGGGCTGACGCAAGACCGGCGCCGACCCGTCCATGGGATCGCGCTGCAACAGGACGACCGGCGCGAATATGGGCTCGCACATCAGCCAGAATGGGCTATTATCAATTATTCATTAAGATAAAAATATTATAAACTGAAAAAGAATGGATATTAGTTTTCTTTTATTTCAATGCCTTTAAGAAAATCTCTCATTTTCGACATTTTTGGAATATTAGTTTTGTTTTGATAGATACAGGCCGCCCGGGCGTCGCTTCCGCCCGGCAATCCCTAAGGCACGTTCCGGAATGAGCCGGGCATAATCCCCGCGTCGGCGCCGGATGGGCACCCGCCGCTTCAAATCTGACGGGTCAGATAGCGGACCGTCTTCCCGTTTGCCAGGACCGCCTCCCCAGCGGATCGGAACCCCAAGGCGGCGTGAAAGGCGTCCGAGGCCGGGTTTGGCGGCTGCTTGTTGACCTCGCAGCCGACAAGGTCGTAGCCCGCCGCGCGCGCCCGGTCGAACAGGTCCGCATACAGCAATCGGGCCAACCCTCGGCCGCGCGCCTCTGCCGCCACGACGATCCGATCGACATAGACGAACCGGTCGTGCCGTGCCTTGAACCAGGCATAGTTCGCGCTGTCATACTCGGCGCGCTCGTCCATGACGATCAGGAAGGCATTGGCGCTGCCGTGTTCCGCGTCGCCTGCGACCGTCACGGACCACGACGACGCGACCAGCCTTGCCAGCGCCACCGCGTCCAGCTCCGACGTCTCCCTTACGCTCGCAGCATTGAGGGCGAGCACACGCGGCAGATCCGTAGGCACCAGGTCCCTGAGGGTCGGGCGCGACATTTGTTTCCGCCTAGGCCGCCGCCGGAGTCTCCATCAGGTCGCTGACCCGCGCGAGATGAAAGTCGGCATTGCCGAACAATGTATCGATCATGGTCAGCCGCTTGAAATAGTGGCTGATCGGCATTTCCTGGGTCACACCCATGCCGCCATGCATCTGGATCGCCTCCTGCCCGACCCGGCGGCCCGCCTGACCGATGAAGGCCTTGGCGGCCGAGACACCATGGGCGCGCACGACGGGATCCGGATCGTCCGCCCGCAAAGCCGCCATGTAAGCCATCGACAGCGCTTCCTCCGCGTCCATGAACATGTCCGCCATCCGGTGCTGCAACACCTGGAACTTGGAGAGCGGTACGCCAAACTGCTCCCGCGTCTTGAGATAGTCACGGGTCGACCAGACCATATGCTCCATGATCCCCGCTGCCTCGGCGCAGACGGCGGCGATGCCCCTGTCGATCACCTGTTCGATCAGCGGCAGGGCGTTGTCCGCTTCGCCGAGGATCGCGTCCGCCCCGACCTTGACGTTGTCGAGCATGACTTCCCCGGCACGTAGCCCGTCGACCGTCGGATAGCCGCGCACGGTCACCCCGTCCGCCGGGCCGTCCACGACGAACAGCGTGATGCCTTCGGCCTCGCGCACACCGCCTGCGGT
>CAYGKX010000446.1:0-3788 GCA_964350225.1 uncultured Rhodospirillaceae bacterium
GTCGTGCAGGCCGAGCTGACGCCAGGTGACGATCTCGAAGGGCTCGTCCATTGTGCCGAGACCGCCGGGCAGGGCGACGAAGATGTCGGCGCGGGCGGCCATCTCCGCCTTGCGTTCGTGCATGCTGTCGACAAGGACCAGCTCGGTCACGCCGCCATGTCCTACCTCCGCCCGCTGTAGGTGGCGCGGGATGATGCCCACGACCTTGCCCCCCGCTTCCACCGCCGCGTCGGCGATCAGACCCATCAGCCCGACCTTGCCGCCGCCATAGACGAGGGTATGGCCGTCCGACGCCAGCCGCCGCCCAAGTTCCGTCGCCACCTCCGCGAATACGGGATCGTCGCCGGGACGGGCGCCGCAATAGACGCAGACGGTGGCTTTCTCGGACATTCTCTACCTTTCCGATATGTCGGGGGGCGCACGCGCCGGACCGTCCGGCGCGGTGCGGTTGCCTCCAGCGAGGGGCGGACGGGCTTGTCTTCTGTCCGTCCTTGGCGTCTATTCGACCCCATCGGGCCTCCCCGGAGGCCCGTCCGGTAGCACAATTCCAAACGTATTTCATGGCAGATTTCGATACCGACCTGCGCACCGCCGCCGACCATTTTAATGGCGGGCGGATGGAAGACGCGGTGCGGCTTTGCGGAACCTGTCTCGCCGCGCGGCCGGATCATCCGGATGCCCTGCATCTCTACGGCGTGATCCTGTTCCGCCTTGGCAAGTTGCGCGAGGCGATCGTGCCGCTGGAGAAGGCGGTGCGCGTCCATCCGCAGGGCGCGGACTACTGGTATAATCTTGGCAGGGTCCTGGAAGGGTTGAACCATGTGGGGGAAAGCGCCGAGGCCTATGGCCAGGCGGCGCGTCTGTCGCCGGATGCCGCCCGGGGCTGGTTCCGCTATGGCCGGGCCCTTGCCCTGTCCGGACGGCCGGAAGAGGCGATCCCGCAGCTGCGCCGGGCGCTCGATATCGATCCCGACATGGCCGACGCCCTCTACAGCCTGGGCAACGCCTGCCTCGGACTGGGCCGCAACGAGGAGGCGGCGGCGGCCTTCGAGCGCTGTCTCGAGGCATCGGGCGCTCATTACGGCGCCGCCGCCAACGCAGGCGTCGCCTATCTCCAGCAGGGCAGGATGGACAAGGCGATCGAGCTGTTGCGCCGCGCGATCGAACTGGAGCCGGAGACCGTGCACGCCTATCTCAATCTCGGCACGGCCCTGGCCCATGCCGGCGAAACGGAGGCTGCGGTCCGTGCCTATCAGAAGGCATCGAGCCTGAAGCCGGACGATGCGGGAATCCTGAGCAACCTCGCGACGGCCTTGGGCGAACAGGCGCGGCACGAAGAGGCGAAACTCGCCATCGAGAAGGCAATCAAACTGGATTCGTCGCCGCGCGGCCCCTGGCACAATCTCCTCATGGACGGCTTCTACCGCGCGGACCACGAGCCGGAGCAGAGCTTCCGCCAGCACAAGGCCTGGGGCGAAGGCGTCGAAGGGGCGCTGCCCGCGGCCGTCCGGCGCCACGACCTGGACCGCGACCCCGACCGTCCGCTCAGGGTCGGCCTCGTCTCGCCGGACTTCTGCCAGCATCCTGTCGCCCGTTTCCTGCTGCCGATCCTGGCGGGGGCGGACCGGGAATCCGTCGACTATATCGCCTTCGCCCAGCAGGGCTGGTCCGACGAGATGACCGATGCCCTGAAGGTGGAGGTCTCCGAATGGCACGAGATCCAGCGGCTGGGCGACGAGGCGGCCGCGGCGCTGGTCCGCGACCGGAAGGTCGACATCCTGGTCGACCTCGCCGGCCACACCGCCAATACGCGGCTGGGCGTCTTCATGCGCCGGCCGGCACCGGTTCAGGCGACCTATCTGGGCTATCCGGGGACGACCGGCCTGACGTCGATACAGTATCGGCTGACCGATGCCTGGGCCGACCCGCCGGAAAAGACCGACCGCTATCATACGGAGGAACTGGTCCGGATCCCGCGCGGCTTCCTGTGTTTCGAACCGCCGGCGGATGCCCCCGAGGTGGTCGAGCCGCCAGTCCTGCGGAACGGCCATGTCACCTTCGGATCCTTCAACAACATGGCCAAGCTGTCGGGGCGGTCGATCGCCCTGTGGGCACGGGTGCTCGAGGCGGTGCCGGGGTCACGCCTGTTCCTGAAAAGCCGCCCGCTGGGCGACCCCCTGACGCGGTCGCGGATCGAGAAGCGGTTCGCCGCCGCGGGCGTCGCGGCCGACCGGCTGATCCTGCGCGGCCGGGTCGACGGCTATGCGGGCCACCTGGCCGCCTACGGAGAGGTCGACATCGCGCTGGACACCGTACCCTACAACGGCACGACGACCAGCTGCGAAGCACTCTATATGGGGGTGCCGATGGTCGGGCTGGCCGGGCTGTCCCACGTTACCCGCGTCGGCGTCAGCATCCTGTCGGCCTGCGGTCTTGCGAAACTGATTGGGCGGACCGAGGACGACTACGTCGCCATCGCAGCGGCGCTGGCGGAAAACAACGAACGGCTCGTGCAATTGCGCGAGGCGATCAGGCCCGCGATGCTCGAAGCGCCGCTCACGGATCGGGCAGGCTTCTGCCGCCGGATCGAGGGCGTATGGCGGGAGCTGTGGCGACGCCATGTGACAGAGGAGACAGACAGGTGACCAAGGGCATGGCGGACATTTTCGTCGGCAAGGCGGGGGATGACAGTGTCTTCATCGACCCCGGTATGATGAACCGGCACGGCCTGATCGCGGGCGCGACCGGCACGGGCAAGACCGTGACCCTGCGCATTCTGGCGGAGGAGCTGTCGAAGCGCGGGGTACCGAGCGTCGTCGCCGATGTGAAGGGGGATCTGTCGGGTTTCGCGAAAGCCGGCGCGTCTCACCCCAAGATCGAGGAGCGGGCCCAGCTTCTGGGCCTCGACGATTTCACCTATGCGCCGGTGCCCACCGTCTTCTGGGACGTCTATGCCGATTCCGGTCACCCCTTTCGGGCGACCGTGTCGGAGATGGGGCGGCTTCTGCTCTCGCGTCTCCTCAACCTGAACTCGACGCAGGAGGCCGTTCTCTTCATTGCCTTCAAGGTGGCCGACGACGAAGGGCTCCTGCTTCTCGACCTCAAGGACCTGCGGTCGCTCCTGGTCTGGCTCGCCGAGAACCGGAAGGAAGTCGCCAAACGTTACGGCGGCATCGCCAGTTCCTCGATCGCCGCGATCCAGCGCGGCCTACTGGTACTCGAACAGGAAGGCGGGGAAGCGTTTCTGGGGGAGCCCGTGGTCGACCTGGCGGACCTGATGCGCACCGACAAGGACGGACGGGGGATCGTCAACGTGCTGGCCGCGGAGCGGCTGGTCAACAATCCGAAGCTCTACGCGACGACACTCCTGTGGCTGCTCTCCGAGCTGTTCGAGCAGCTCCCGGAAGTGGGCGATCCCGATAAGCCCCGGCTCGTCTTTTTCTTCGACGAGGCGCATCTCCTATTCGACGATGCGCCGGATGTCCTGATCGACAAGGTCGAACAGGTGGTGCGGCTCATCCGTTCGAAAGGGGTCGGCGTCTATTGCTGCACCCAGAACCCCATCGACGTGCCCGACGCGGTGCTCGGGCAGCTCGGCAACCGGTTCCAGCACGCGCTTCGGGCCTTCACGATCCGCGACCAGCGGGCGGTCAAGGCGGCGGCGGAAACCTTCCGCGCGAACCCCGCCTTCGACACGGCGGAGGCGATCACCCAACTCGGCGTCGGCGAGGCACTGGTCTCGACACTGGAGGACAAGGGCGTGCCGACGGTCGTCGCGCGCACTCTGA
>CAYGKX010000447.1:0-3199 GCA_964350225.1 uncultured Rhodospirillaceae bacterium
AAGGACGTCCTCAAGGAAGAGAACAAGGACGACAAGAAGGACGGGTAGGCGTCTCCAGATCCACTTCTCGCCCTGAGGTAGCCGCGGTTGCGACCCCCGAAGGTTGAATGGCTAACGGCGGCGCACGTCATCGCGTCCTTCGACAGGCTCAGGACGAGGTGTGCTTTTTGAACGGAAGCCAGTCCTCCGAGACGTCGCTCCGAATCTTCTCCAACCCTCATCCTGAGCCTGTCGAAGGATGCGGATGACGAGTTCCGCCGCCCGCCCTCACGCCACCGCATTCGGTACGTGTCGCCCGAAACGTGCCTCCGACGGCGCGGATCGCACAATTTCTGGATAGGGTTATGCGACAGCCCCTCCGTCGAAAGTCCCTGGATCAGGTCCGGCGTGGCGCAGAGGAATTCCGCACCATCGACGCCCCCGCCATCCTCGCTATAATGGTCCCATTGCCCGGCTCTGAGGGGAGCCGAAGCGGCATTGCGTCGTATTAGGCCGGACTGCAACTGTCAGAGGGGGGCTCTGCATGACCGCGCTTTGGGTCATCATCGCCATTGTCGTGATACTCGTGATCGTCGTGTACGCTTGGTACATGGCGCTCATCAAACGGCGCAACAAGGCGCTGGAAGCGCTGTCGTCGATCGATGTGCAGTTGCGCAAGCGCCACGACCTTCTGCCCAACATCCTCAAGATCGCCAGCCGCTTCATGGAGCATGAGCGCGACCTGCTCGCGCGCATCACGGAGCAGCGGGCCGCCGCAATGAAGGACTACTCGCCCAAGGAACCGGGCGAGGTGAAGGAGCATCTGGCCGCCGCCGGCGCCCTCCAGGGCTCGATGATGCGCTTCTTCGCGGTCGCCGAGAACTATCCCGACCTGAAGTCCCAGGAGACGATGGTCACCGCCCAGTCGACCTACACCGAGGTGGAGGGCCACATCGCCGCCGCCCGCCGCTTCTACAACGCCGCCGTCACACAGCTGAACAACTCGGTCCAGATCTTTCCCGGCAACATGATCGCCGGAATGGCCGGCGTGACCGAGATGCCCTTCTTCGAGGAAACGGACGAGGCCGCCAAGGCCCCCGTCGACGCCGACGCCTATCTGAAATGAGCCGCCGCTAATCTGGCTCGCCCCGCCGCGGCCCCAGTCCGCGCCCGAACCGGAGGGAGACGCCGGTGTCCCTGAAGATCGACGAAAGCCGCCCGTACCTCCAGGGCTTCGACGCGTTCTACGAGCGCGAGATCGCCCACTGGATGGCCGACAAGATCGACCGGCATCGCAAGGCGAAGCGCTTTGCCTTGCTCATCGCCGTCGGCGGCGCGACCTTGCTGGCCGTCCTCATCTGGCTCAACTCCGCGGCCGGGATCGACATCGAGGATATCTCGGCCGAACTGGCCTTCGCCCTGCCGCTCCTCTTCGTCGTCGGGGTCGTCTTCCTCGCCCTCTGGCCGCTCCGGAAGCTGCATGGCGAGGTGAAGGCCTTCCTGCTCGGCAAGGTCTGCGGCTTCCTCGACCTCAACTACAGCGAGGTGCCGGCGGGCTTCCCCTTCGACAATTTCAACGACATCGGCCTGCTGCCCGGCCACCACCGGCGGAAGCTCGAGGACAATATCTCCGGTACCCACGACGGCGTCGCCTTCTCGCTCTGCGAGGCGCGGCTGGAGCGGCGGCAGCGCGACAGCAAGGGCCGGACGACCTATGTCGAGGTCTATCACGGCATCCTCTTCCAGCTGACCTTCCCCAAGCGCTTCTCCGGCCGCACCCTGGTGACGCGCGACGGCGGGTCGATCGGCAATTTCTTCCGGGGCATCGGCAAGCAGGAGCGGGTGACCCTGGAGGACCCGCGCTTCGAGAAGATGTTCGAGGTCTACAGCTCGGACCAGGTCGAGGCGCGCTACCTCATGACGCCGACCTTCATGGAACGGATGATGGACCTGGCCGACACCTTCGGGAAGAAGTCGGTCGAGCTTGCCTTCGTCGACGACCATTTGCTCGTCTCGATCCGGGTCACCCAGGACCAGTTCGAGGGCGGCGGGATGTTCCGGGCGATGGACGACACGAAGCGGATCGAGACCCTGATCGAGGAAATCTGCAAGATCTACGACCTGATCGACACCTTGCAGCTGAACATCAGGACGAACGTGTAAGAGACGCGAAGGGGGCGGCATGGCCGACGGACGACATCCGAAATTCGAGGGGTTCGACGCCTTCTACGCAAAGGAGATCGAGCCGGCGCTCCTCGAGACCGAGGCCAAGCGGAAGAAGCTGGTTCGGACCTGCTTTATCATCGGCGCGGTCACGGTCGTCGTTATCGTGCTGCTGCAACTGCTCATGCATCTTGTCTTCGAGGCGGACTTCTTCGTCGCGGTCGTCATCTTCGGCGTCGTGCCGGCCTTCCTGGGCGGGGGCGGCATCTGGCTGCTGGCCAAGTTCTTCAATTTCGGCCTGAAGATGAAGATCCTGCCCAAGCTGGCGGAGTTCGTGGGGCTTACCTATCGGGTGAAGCCCGAGGGATTTCCCTTCCAGGCCTTCAAGGAGCTCGACATCCTGCCTCGCCACGACCGCGTCGGCCTGGAGGACGGCTTCTCGGGCACCCACAACGGTGTGTCGTTCGGGCTGTGCGAGGCGACCCTCAAGCGCAAGTCGGGGTCGAGCGACGGCAAGGACAATTACAAGACCGTCTTCCACGGGCTCCTCTTTGCCTTCGAGGTGAAAAAGCGGTTCTCCGGCTTCGCGATGGCTGTCCGGGACGGCGGCTCGCTGAAGAAACTCTTCAGCAGCCGGCGCGCCCAGCGCGTGGCCCTGGAGGATCCGCGTTTCGAGAAGCTGTTCGAGGTCTACGGCACAGACCAGGTCGAGGCCCGTTTCCTCTTTACGCCAACCCTGATGGAGCGGCTGATGGCGCTGGGCGAGACCATCGGCGACCGCACGCCCCATATCGCCTTCCACGAGGGCCGGCTGCTCGTCGCCGGGAAGGTGAAGGGCAACCAGTTCGAAGCCGGCAGCATCTTCGTCTCGATGGACGACCGGCGGCGCATCGACAACATCGTCGAGGAACTGTCCCTGGTCTTCGAGATTGTCGAGACCCTGGAAGAGTCGGTGAAGTCGGAAATCTGAACCGGTTGGTTGGCTCTACGGCGGCATCGCAAATCCGGCTAGACAAGGTGAGGTGCAATCAAGAATTTGTTGGGAGCCGGTAATATA
>CAYGKX010000447.1:3209-3785 GCA_964350225.1 uncultured Rhodospirillaceae bacterium
TTATTATCATTCTGTTTATACAAATGAAAGAAAATGTCAAACGAAAAGGTCGTAAAAGCTGCTATGCGCATTTTCGGCTTTCTAGAGGCAGGCATCCCGAATAGCTGGGAGTATGCGTATTTTTGGCTGAATAGCGCTTCTTGGGGTCTCAGTGGGGAAGTGGACATGGACTGGCGCGGCCGCTCTCGCCGCTCTCGTTGCCGTTGGAGGGTTCATCGGAGTTCGCGGCTGGGAGAAGGCCGAGGAATTTCGGGCACGATTTCAGTTGTTGGAGGCCAAGGTCGCGTCATACGGGCACGTCTTGGCTGCCGAGCGCGTTCGGTATCAGCACAAACGCGGTCCGGCGAACTTGTCCGGAGGGCCAGATGTCTTTCCGAAAGGCAAGTGGGTCAAGATCGCAGGATCGGGCGAACACGGTAGTTGGGACGCTAGACGGTTTACAAAGACGAAGGCGCTCTCATCATTCGCAAACGATCTGTTCGTCGGACTCTGCGGCAGGGGAGGCGCTCAAATCTGGCGATATGACGGCGCTAAATGGACCAAGAGCTGGCCAGCCACCAAGATCGAACATGAGTG
>CAYGKX010000448.1:0-3778 GCA_964350225.1 uncultured Rhodospirillaceae bacterium
CTCCGTGTCGTTGTAGAACTTGAAGAGGGCCTCCTTCACGCCCAGCCCGTCGATCGCGTCGACCCAGTGGCCCCAGTAGGAGGCACGGCGGAACTCCCCGTCCGTGGCCAGCCTGAGGCCCGCGGCTTCCTGCGCCGCCACAACCTCGCGGATCGCCTCGTCCTGGGCAGCGGCGAATGCCTCGGCCGAGATCTCGCCGGCGTTGAACTGCCGGAAGGCCTGGGTCAGGTCCTTGGGCCGCAGAAGGCTGCCGATATGCTCAGCGCGGAAGGGTGGGTTCTTGTGCAGGGTCATGGGCTCGCTCCCCGTTCTGCCAGTTTTCTATAGATGTATTGGTTTCTGTTGGAAGGCTAGCCCATCCCGTGCGCAGAGCCAAGTGGGATATGTGTGGGACGCAGTAAAGGCGCGCGTCATCGCCTCCTTCGAGGGCCGCGTTGCGGCCGCCTCAGGACGAAGTCTCTGTTTGAACGGCAACAATTCTTCATCCTGAGGAGCGGCCAAAGGCCGCGTCTCGAAGGATGGGAGGCCGGGCCGGGTCTAGCCTTCGGCGGGGAGGACCAGCTTGCCCTTGATGATCTTCCGGGTCGGGGTCAGCGGCATCTCGTCGACCACGACCAGTCGCTCCGGCAGCTTGTTCTTTGCGATCTTCCTCTCGAGGAGGTAGTCGCAGAGTTCTTCCAGGGTCGTCGCCTCGGCGCCGGGCGCCAGGGTCACGAAGGCGCAGGCGCGCTCGCCCAGGACGGGGTCGGGCATCGGGACGATCGCCGACTGGCCGACCTTGGGATGGCCGTCCAGCAGGTCCTCGATGTCCCGCGGGTTGAACTTGACGCCGCCCCGGTTGATGACGTCCTTGATGCGGCCCGTGATGGCGATGTTGCCCGCCGCGTCCCGGATCGCAAGATCGCCGGACTTGAACCAGCCGTCCTCGGTGAAGCCGTCGGCGTTCGCCGCATCATTCTTGTAGTAACCGGGGAAGAGCAGGCAGCCGCGTACCTGAAGCTCGCCTTCCTCGCCGGCGGGAACCTCCTTGCCGTCCGGATCGACGACGCGGACCTCGGTGCCGGGGCTGGGCGGGCCGGCGGTCGTGGCCGCGATCTCGAGGTCGTCGCCGGGCCGTGTGTAGAGCGCGCCCTGGGTTTCCGTCATGCCCCACAGCTGCGTGACCGCGCAGTTGGGCAACGCACCCGCGACCCAGCGGACCAGATCCGCCGGACAGGCGCTGCCGGACATGATCATCATCTTGAGCGACGAGAGATCGTGCTTGTCGAACAGGCCCATGCCCTTCATCGCCGCCATGTGGGCGGGGGCGGTCCACAGCCCGGTCGGCTTGCCGGCCTCGATCGTCGCGGCCAGGTCCGGCGGCGTGAAGACGGGCAACAGGACATTGGTCGCGCCTACGGCCATCGCGACATGGAAGCTGTAGAGCCCGAAGAGGTGGCTGAAGGGCGCGGCCGAGACGACCCGGTCGTCGGGGCCGATTGTATGTTCCGGTGCGCCGACCCGTGCGTTCGACAGCATCGTGTGGGACGGATGGACGACGCATTTCGGCGCCGCCGTCGTGCCCGAGGTGAACATCATCAGGAATGGGTCGGAGGCGACGGGCGGCTCCGGCAGTTCCTCGTCAATGTCGCTTGCCAGCATGTCGCCGAGCGACAAGGCGCCGGCGACCGGCGCGCCAAGGGCAATGACTTGGCGCAGGCTCGGCAGCTTCGCCCGCATGCCGGCGATCGTCTCCGCCGGCTTCCAGTCCTTCGCTTCCGTCAGGCAGATGATGGCCCTGGCCTTTGCGTGGGTTACCAGGGTCTCGATCTCGGCTGCCCGATAGGGCATGTGGATCGTCATCAGGACGCCGCCCAACCGCGCGATGGCGAGGTAGGCGATCAGAAACTCCGCGATATTCGGCAGCTGGACCGCGACGACGTCGCCCTTGCGAATTCCGGCGCCGGCCAGTGCCCTGGCCAGGCGGTCGACACTTTCGGCGAGTTCCGTGTAGGAAATGGCCCGGTCGCCCTGGACGATGGCGGGCGCGTCGGGCCGCGCCGCGACCGCCTTCGCGAGCCAACCCGTCAGGGTGTCGTCCCGCCACCAGCCTTCCTCGACATATTTCCGTGCCGCGTCCGGCCGGAACGCCATCGCTGCGCGCAGTTCCAGCGCGTCTTCGTCATAGGCGAAGCGGTCGAGATGGGGGGTGAAGCGTTCTGCCCGGAAGCGCCGTCCGCCCCCCAGCTCGAGCAGTCGGGCATAATGACCGGTGCGGAACCGCCGGCGTTCCATGATCGTCCGGATGAACATGACCTGCACGGCGCTGAGGCCGATGCGGTCGGCGATCTGCGCATCCGACAGGCCCATGTCTTCCTTCTGGGCCTCGATCGCCTCCCAGTCCAGGTCCCGGATCGGGTCGCCGGTCCGGATCTGGTGGTTATGGCTCATGCGGAAAATCGTCGGGCCGAAACTCTCGATCATCTCCTCGGAGACGCCGATCTGCGCCCGGGTCAGGCCACGCGCCATGGCTCAGTTCTCCTCCGGCTTCGCCGCCAGCGCCGCGTCCCGCCTGAGGATCGGGTCCGCGAGCGGCGCCTTGGTCGCGATCGGGCAGGCCCGCATGCATTCGAAACACTGGGCCAGCAGGCCGCCGGAGCCGACCGACATCTTGTACCAGAGCATCTTGTTGTCCGGGTCGAAGAGGGCGTCTTCCCGCGCCGCCTCGGTCTGTCCGCCGATCGCGTCCAGGATCTTGGCCGGCACGGTCTCGTATTGCTGGCTCATCTCGGCGCAGGCGGCCATGTCATACCGCATGACCTTCTGCTTGCCGTCTTCGTCGACCTCGCCGTCCAGGCACTGCACCGGGCAGAATTTCATGCAGGGCGTGCGGCCGATCGAGCGGTACATATTCACGCAGGACGGCGCCGGGCAGGGGTTCTCCTTCATCGGCTCGTCCGGCGGCAGCTCCAGCTCGGTAAAGACCGAGGCGAAATACATGTAGCCGAATTCGGGGTGGAGCAGGATGTCGCCCGCGAGCGACCGGGCGCCGATGCCGGCGACCTCCGCATGCAGCTTGAGGGACTGCAGTGGTACGCGGGGGCCCGCGTCCGGGTCCATGTCCGGCGGGCAATAGATCGACGGCACGCCGAACTTGTTCTCGATGTAGAAGGCGAGTCCGTAGGAGATCGTGTAGGCCCGGGTCTCGGTCGAGCCGAAATAGCCCAGTGCCTTGGACGGCACGGACCAGGCGCCCTGGGTCTGGCCGCCGACGCCGATCGCGATGACCGACTTCACCCGGGGCATGATGTCCGTCGGCCTGTGGCCGGGCGGGGCGATCCGCTCCAGGGTCTCGAGGTCGGCGACACCTGCCGCCAGCGCGCCCTTGCGCTTGCAATATTCCAGAACCGCGTCTTTCGCGGCCTGTGGGTCGATGTCTCTCTTCGGCCGGGCCATGGTGGCTACCCCGCTGCGGTGGCTACCGATTTCTGCACATGCTGACGGCTATTAAAGGCCAACCAGATCAAGGCATGCAACGGGTGGGACAGGAATGGAATATCCGATAAGTGCACAACGCTTCAACCGACTGCAGGAAAGCGGGCGGCATGCCCCGACGTTCGAGCCCGGCATCGGATCCTTCGAGACGGGCGCGGGCGCGCCCTCCTCAGGATGAAGGGATCTCTAGCCCCCCCTTCATCCTGAGGAGCGCGAAGCGCGTCTCGAAGGACGGGAAGACGGACGCTCCCCGCGGCCAAACCCGCCCGCTATCGCAATTCCGCCGGTCGCTTGTCGAGGAAGC
>CAYGKX010000449.1:0-1544 GCA_964350225.1 uncultured Rhodospirillaceae bacterium
TCACCTGACCGGCCGCAAGCGTACCGACAAGAACGACTACTGGCACACCGGCTATGTCGGCGGCATCAAGAGCCGCACGCCGGAGCAGATCCTTGAGGGCAAGCATCCCGAGCGGGTCATCCAGAAGGCCGTCCAGCGCATGCTGCCGCGCGGTCCGCTGGGCCGGCAGCAGTTCTCCAATCTGCGCGTCTATGGCGGCGCCGAGCATCCCCACGAGGCCCAGCAGCCCGAGGTGCTCGACGTGCGCGCGCTCAGCCCCAAGAATGCAAGGAGGGTCGGATGACCGCCGATACCGAGAACAAGACCGCGGAGAGCGGTGAGACGACGGCGGCGCCTGCCGAGAAAAGCGGCGGGGCGACCCTGGCCGACGTGATGCCGACCGGCGTGGGCGACGGTGCGGCCGGCACTACGCCGACTGGCGCCACGCCGACGGAGACCGCACCGGACGCGCCGTCCGGCCCGCAGATCGACGAACATGGCCGCGCCTATGCGACCGGTCGCCGGAAGGACGCGGTCGCCCGCGTCTGGATCAAGCCGGGTGCCGGCCGCGTGACCGTCAACGGTCGCGACGTCGAGACCTATTTCGCCCGCGCGACCCTGCGCATGGTCCTGAACCAGCCCTTCGAGGTGGCGGACCGGAAGGACCAGTTCGACGTCATCGCGACGGTGTCGGGCGGGGGGCTGTCCGGACAGGCGGGTGCCGTGCGTCACGGCATTACCCGGGCGCTTGTGAATTACGAGCCGGGCCTGCGCCCGGTCCTGAAGAAGCGCGGCTTCCTCACCCGCGACCCCCGCGTGGTGGAGCGGAAAAAGTACGGCCGACGGAAGGCACGCCGGAGCTTCCAGTTCTCCAAGCGCTAGGTTTCAGCGCTTCTCAGGGCAGACAGAATGGCGGCGGGCGCCCAGGGCGTCCGCCGCTTTTTCTTTCGGAGTTTCTGAAGTCGTTCCCGCCGGCGCTTCAGTGGCCGGTGGCCCCGCTCTCTTCCTCGATTTCGCGCTGGACTTCGCCGAGGGCGGCCGCGAAGCGCGCTCCCTTGAGCCGGGACCGGTCGGCGAGGACGAAACACGTCAGTCCGAACAGGGCTGCGGCGAGGAGCTGCCAATCGAAGGTCAGGTGGCCGGATCCGCCGCCTGCCTTGCCCAGCCAGGCCAGCACGACGACCCCGATGACATAGGGCAGGAGCCACAGCGCCGACCGGATGTCCCTGTTGGCGGGCGGCACGAGCGGCAGCCGGATGGCAATCACGACCAGGCCGAGGATCAGGGCCAGTGCCAGGCGGAGGATGCTGTCCCACCCGGTCCAGAGGATGATGGCCGTCGCCGCCACGAAGGCGAGGGCGGACAAAACGGTGACGGCGGGCAGACGGAAGGAGCGCTCGAGCCCGGGCGCCTCCTTGCGGAGGGCAAGCACGGCCAGGGGCCCTGCGATGAGCGAAAAGACGATGGCCGAGACGTTGAGATCGAGAATCTCCGAAAAGGGCATCAGGAAGAGGCCGACCGCGGCAAGCGCGAAATTCAGGATCAGCGCATTCAGCGGAACGCCG
>CAYGKX010000449.1:1554-3754 GCA_964350225.1 uncultured Rhodospirillaceae bacterium
ATCAGCCCGTTATAGGCAAGAGCCATGACCAGTCGCGCGTTCGAGCCGACGCTGACCAGCCCGCCGCCGAAGGGCGAGATGATGGCGGTGGCATTGATCACGCTGATCATCCACACCATCCCGATCACCATCGCGATGGCGCAGATCGGACCCAGTTCATGGCTCAGGTCGAGCTTTCCCCACCCGTTCGCGAGCGCGCTGGGTGGGAGGGCGCCGATGAAGGCGACCTGCACGGCAACGAAGATGAAGGCGCAGATCGCGACTGCAAGCCCCAGTGCAAGTGGGATCGTCACCTGCGGGTTCCTGACTTCGCCCGCGAGGTCGATTGCATGGCGGAAGCCGATCAACGAGAAAATGACCCCGCCCGATGAGATTGCGAGAAAGACACCCTCGAACCCGTAGGGCAGCAGGCCGCCATGGGCCGTGAAGTTCGAGGGCTGGAAAGACGTCGCGATGATGACGGCCGACAAGCCGACGGGTACGACGATCTTGACCCAGGTGATCGCTTCGTTGATCCGCGTGAACAGCCGGACGCCGAAGATGTTGATGATCACGAATACGATCAGAAGCGCGACCGCGACCAGATGGCCGGCGAACGACAGGTCGTCCGATGACACGTCGTCATAGAGCCAGGGCAACGGCGATGCGAGGTAGGTGAGGGTGACCTCGACCTCGATCGGCGCCGCAGTGAGATAGCCGATCCAGGCCGACCAGCCGAGCAGCATCGACGTGACCGTTCCGTGGCTCGCATAGGGGATCGCCGCTATCCCGCCCGCCGCCGGGATGATGGCGGACACTTCGGCGAAGGTCAGGGCAATGACCAGGAGGATGAGCGCGCCGATCAGCCAGGCGAGCACGGCGCCGCCGCCGGCCATTTTCGCCGTCAGGAGGGGGGCGAACAGCCATCCGGACCCGATGACGCCACCCACGGCGATGAAGGTGAGACCCAGCAGTCCGATGTTTCTTTTCAGGGGCATGATGCGTCAGGCGGGAAGGCGGGCATGAGGCAGAAAGCCTACGACGATTAATTCGGCGCGTCGCCCAGAAACTCGCCTGACAGCCCCGTCGCGGCGGGTTGTTTCGCCGCCAGGATCAGGAAGTCAGGTTGCTACCGGCCTCGTCGCCTCCCGCTTCCGCCAGCATTTCCTCTCGAACCTCATCGAGAACCTGATCGAACCGGTCCGGGCTCAGCCGCAGGCGCATCGCGTACCAGAAAGTCGCGCCGCTGAGCACCGCGCCAACCAAGATGTCGACCCCAAGCGGCAGAATGTGGAGCCCGCCACCATGCCTTCCCAGGTAGGAGAGAAGAGCGAGGCCGGCGAGATAGGGTGCCAGCCAGATCGCGGCATAAAGATCGCGCTCGCCGGGTGACTGCAGGCAAATCCGGTAGGCAATGAAGGGGAGGCCGACCGCCAGCACGAGAAGAAGGCGCCACGTCGTTTCCCAGCCGCTCCAGTAGATGATCAGCGTGACGAGAATGAAGCCGATGAGTGAAAGCGCCGGACCGGCGGGCAGCGAGAAGCTGCGCGGAAGATCGGGCGCGAGCTGCCGCATGGTCATGAGCGCGAACGGCCCTGCAGCGAAGGAGAAAATGAGAATCGCCGAGGCGATTGCCGTCATCTCCTTCAGGTTCAGGGTCGCGAAGACGGCGCAGCCCACCAGGAAATTCAGGATGTGGGCGCGCAACGGCACTCCCCGGCCGGTCAGCTTCTCGAACAGGCGCGGGAAGAAGCCGGAATAGGCCATTGCCAGAACCAGACGCGCATTGCCCCCCAGTTGGATGAACGCCCCGCCGAACGGAGAGATCACGGCGCTGACATTCAGGAGGCTGACCAGCCACATGATGCCGACGCTGGCCGCCAAGGCGCCGAGCGGTCCGAAATTGCTCTCGAAATGGAGGTTACGCCAGCCGCGGTCGATATCCTTCGGGTCGAGCGCACCAATGAAGGCGACCTGAACCAGAAAGTAGATGACAAAACAGATGACAAGCGTCAGGGCGAGCGCGACCGGAATCGTAAACTGAGGGCGCTTGGCCTCTCCCGCGAGGTCGATAATGTGCCGGAAGCCGAGATAGGAAAGGATCACCCCGCCTGACGATACCGCCGTCAGCATCCCGTCTATTCCATATGGCATGAAGCCGCCCTGTGCCGAGAAATTCGAAACAGTGAAGCTGTCGGCGATGATGACGACCGAGACGAGG
>CAYGKX010000450.1:0-3747 GCA_964350225.1 uncultured Rhodospirillaceae bacterium
TCCTGGGCGGTGCCGGCACGCTTATCGGCCCGGTCCTCGGCGCGGCGCTGATCAAGTATGCCGAGAACATCTTCTCGGCGATCAACGACAATGTCCTCAAGGGCGTCTTCGACTTCCTGCCCGAAAGCATTCAGGACTTCTTTGTCGGTTTCATGGGGCTCTTCTTTGGTGATGGCTGGCACCTGACCCTGGGCGTCCTTTTCGTCATCATCGTCATCTTCCTGCCGGGCGGCATCATGGAGGGCTTCCGAAGGATCGCCGGCATGGGCCCACCGGGCGGCGGCTCCCGCCGGCGCCTGGGGCGCAAGAAGATCCGCGGCGGCCGGGCCACGGGTCCCGCGACCGCCCAGCCGGCCGAGTAGGGGAGGGCCATCGACATGTCGCTTCTCGAAGTCCAGGGCCTGGGTATCACCTTCGGCGGCCTCGCCGCGCTCGACAATGTCGATCTGCGCGTCGAGGAAGGAACCGTTCACGCCATCATCGGTCCGAACGGTGCCGGCAAGTCGACCCTGCTCAACTGCTTTGTCGGCCGGCTGCATCCGGATATCGGCACGGTCGTCTTCAACGGCCAGTCGCTGTTGGGGATCAAGCCGCACCAGATCAATCAGGCCGGGGTCGCGCGGGTCTTCCAGACGCCGGAAATCTTCGAGGACCTGAGCATCCTCGACAATGTCATGATCCCGGCCTTCGCCAAGCGCGACGGGGCGTTCAGGATGAACCTCACCCGCCGCATGGAGGGCCAGTCCGACATCCGGGACAAGGCCGAGCATCTACTTGAAGAGGTCGGCCTTGTGGAGAAACGCGATGTCCATGCCGGCAGCCTGTCTCGCGGGGACAAGCGCAGGCTGGAACTGACCATGTGCCTGGTCCAGGACCCCAAGCTGCTCCTGCTCGACGAACCGACGGCCGGCATGTCCCGAGCCGACACCAACAACACGATCGACCTCCTGAAGAAGATCGGCGAACGCGGCATCACCAAGGTCGTCATCGAGCACGACATGCATGTAGTATTCTCGCTGGCCGACAAGATCAGCGTCATGGCCCAGGGAGCGGTGATCGCCGAGGGTAAACCCGAGGAGATCCGCGGCAATCCGAAGGTCCAGGAGGCTTATCTTGGGGGCGCCCACCAATGAACGTGATGACACCCAACGCGATGGAATCTGCTGAAATCAAGGCTGCCGAGGCCAAGGCTCCCGGCAAGGCGGATGGACCCGCCCCGGCTGCGCCCTCCGCGGACGCCTATTTCGCGGTAAAGGACATCCACGCCTATTACGGCGAATCCTATGTCGTCCAGGGCGTGTCCTTCGAGGTGCGGGAGAAGGAGATCGTTGCCCTGCTTGGACGCAACGGCGCCGGCAAGACGTCGACCCTGCGCACGATCGCCCGGGTCGATACGCCGGCATTGCAGGGCGGGGAAATCTGGCTGCGCGGGGAACCGGTGCACAAGATGCGCGCCTTCCAGGCCGCCAAGTCCGGCATTCAGCTGGTCCCGGAGGATCGACGGATCATCGCCGGTTTGACGGTGGAGGAAAATCTCCAACTCGCCCAGGTCGCCGCTCCGCTCGGCTGGGAACTCGACAGGATCTATTCGCACTTTCCGCGTCTCGCGGAGCGGCGCAAGCAGGAAGGCGTGACCCTGTCCGGTGGCGAGCAGCAGATGCTGGCCGTGGCCCGCGCGCTGGCCCGGGACCTCAAGCTCCTCCTCCTCGACGAACCCTATGAGGGGCTCGCTCCCACCATCGTCCGGGAGATCGAGAAGATTCTCATGGAGGTGAAGGAACTCGGCATCACGACCGTCATCGTGGAACAGAATGCCATCGCCGCCCTTCAGCTCGCCGACAGGGCCGTCATTCTCGACATGGGCGAAGTCGTCTTCGACGGCGCTGCCGAGCAGGTCCTCAACGACGAGGACCTCCGCCACACCTATCTCGCGATCTAGGGCCTGCGGCCGATCTGGCGCCGTCCCGCGTCAGACCGCGAGGCTTCGCCGGGTGACGCGGGCCGGCTGGACCGGGCCCGGGCTCGCCGGCGCCTTGAGACCCGCCGCCAGGAAGGGAATGAGATAGGCCATCGCCTGATCGACGTCGGCCAGACTGAAATCGGAGCCGGCCAGTTCCCGGACACGCCCATTGTCGGCCAGGACATACTGCATCGTCCCGATCACACAGGCGAGCCGCCAATAGAAATCGTCTCGGTCCAGATGGGGCAGGGCGCGACGCAGGAGAGCCGAGAACTCGCTGCCGACCTCGTCGAAGATGTCGAACAAGATCTGGCGAACCTCCGGATCCGGATTGGTCGACATGCGTCCCATCAGCAGGCGATAGGCGTTGCCGCCGGGTCCCATGCGCCCGGCGCGCAGGGTGGGCTCGATGAAGGCGGCAAGTACCGGCTCCACCTCCGGCAACCCATCGCCGATGGCGGCGCGGTAGTCGGCGAAGCGGGCCTTGCGCTCGGCATTGATCGGCTCGGCGCGCCGCCGGAAGACGGCTTCCAACAGGTCGAGCTTGCTGCCGAAGTAATAGTTCACTGCAGCGACGTTGACTTCGGCCTTTGTGGTGAGCTGGCGCAGGCCGACGCGTTTGTAGCCTTCTTCCGCAAAAAGGACTTCTGCGACGTCCATGATGCGGCGTCGAATTTCGTCGGCGTCGCTGGTCGACCCGTCTGGCCCCTGGGGGGCGCTTTCTGTCTGTGCGGCTCTTTTCATATCCTCGGCGCGCGCCCGCAATTGAGGGCTTTCTTCTCCAGTTTACGCTCTCCGCGAACGGTTTGTTGCCAATAGCGAACTGATATTTAGTCGAAACAGGCGATTAAAACAACTGTTTGACACCCTGTATCGCCAATTGTTATGCAGCGAACAACCCGCGCCGCAATCGCGGGACAAAAAGCGGATGGAGAGGAAATGCCAAGACGTGTGCGCCGGGTTGTCACCGGCCATGACGCCGATGGGCGTTCGCGGGTCGTCGACGACAGTGTGGCTGCCCAGGGCGATCCAAACGTCTATGTTCCCGCTGGCAATCCCGGGACGTGCCTGACCGATCTGTGGTCGCTCGTCGGCCTTCCGACGCGCTTCGACGGTGCCGCGCCGGACGCTCCCGATCCCTTTCGCCTTGCGCCTCCCGGCGGCGGGCTCGTCTTGCGGACGGTGGAGGTTCCACCGGACAGCGAGCGAAATTTCGACGCCATGCCAGCCTATTTCGAGCAGATGTCCGCGGACGGCAATCTCGCCCATGGCAACGACCGGCACCCGGCAATGCACCGGACCGATACGATCGACTTCGCTATCATTCTGTCCGGGGAGGTGTTCTTGCTCCTCGATGAGGGCGAGGTCGAACTCAGGCCGGGCGACGTGGTCATCCAGCGCGGGACGAATCACGCCTGGAGCAACCGCTCCGACCAGCCCTGCATCTTCGCCTGCGTCTTGATCGATGCGACGGGCGACATGACCCAGGACGCGGCCGCGAAAAGCCGCTGACCCAAAGGGAGGAACCGAAAATGCGCCTACCCGTGAAATCCGCCGCCGGTATCGCAGTGGCTGCCACCCTCGCGGCTGCCAGCCCCGCCTTCGCTGAGCCCGTGAAGCTCAAGTTCGCCGTCTTCACGCCGGAGAAGGAAGTCACCTACCAGACCATCATGAAGCCCTGGGCCGAGCGCGTGATGGCCGACGCCAAGGGTCTCGTCGAGATCAAGATGTATCCGGGCGGCACACTCGGCAGGAACGGCTCCAAGCAGATCAAGCTCCTGAAGGAC
>CAYGKX010000451.1:0-3735 GCA_964350225.1 uncultured Rhodospirillaceae bacterium
CAGGGCCCTCGCCTGCGAACCGTCCGTCCTCATGCTGGACGAGCCGCTCGGCGCGCTGGACCTGAAGCTGCGCCGGCAGCTTCAGACCGAGCTCAAGCGCATTCATCGCGAGACGGGTGTCACCTTCATTTTCGTGACCCACGATCAGGAGGAAGCGCTGCATCTTTCCGACCGCGTCGCGGTGATGCGCAGCGGCCGGATCGAGCAGATCGACCCGCCCCAGACGATCTATGCGGACCCGACGAACGAGTTCGTCGCCGACTTCATCGGCGATGTGACTTTCCTGCCCTGCGTGGCTGAAGCGCCCGGATCGACGACCGCCGTCTTTCGCAGCGACGGGTCCGAGCTGACCTTCGACATGGGCGCCGGGCTGCCGGAGGGCCGCTTCAAGGTCGCCGTCCGGCCCGAACACGTGAAGATCGCGGCGGCCGGCAACGACGGGCGCGGCGGCCTGACGGCGACCATCACCGACATCATGAGCGATGGCGGCACCGCGATGGTCCACCTGGCCCTGCCCGGCGGCGAGACCCTGCTCGCCCGCCTGGTCGGCGATCGGTTGACGGGCCTTTCCTATGGCGAATCCGTTGCGGTCGCGATCGAGGGGCCGCGGAAGTTCTTCTCGTCATGACACGCGGGTCCGGCGGTGTCGGATCGCGCGGCCCGCGATCGGGGCTGATCACCTTCGGTCTGCTTGCGCCGACCCTGCTGATCATGGCCGCCTTCGCCTTGGCGCCCATCGGTGCGATGACCGAGGCGAGTTTTCACCGGAGCGAGTTTGGCATCATCCAGCCAGGCTTCACGCTGCGGAACTACACCCAGATCCTGCTGTCGCCGGTCTATTTCGAGATCTACTGGAAGACGCTTGCAGCGGCCGGGGGCGTCACCCTCGTTTGCGCAATCCTCGGCTACCCGGTTGCCATGGCCATCGTCGCCGCGCCGCCGAAGTACCGCCCGCTCCTCTATTTCCTCGTCGCCGCGTCGCTTCTTATCAACACGGTCGTCCGCACCTACGGCTGGCTGCTGGTCCTCGGCCGGACAGGGGTCGTGAACCAGACCCTGATCATGCTGGGGATCATCGACGAGCCCATTCGACTGACCGGCAACTATCTGGGCCTCATCATCGGCTCGGCGCAGGTCTTTCTCCCTTTCATGATTCTGTCGCTCGCCGCCTCCCTGCAGAAGGTCGACCGGCGTTTCCACGAATCGGCCGAGATCCTGGGCGCCACGCGCTGGCGGCGGTTCCGGACGATCACCCTGCCCCTGTCGCTGCCGGGGCTCATTTCAGGGTCGGTGCTGGTCTTCAGCCTGATGCTCGGCGCCTTCGTCAATCCCATCCTGCTCGGCGGCTCGGCGATCAAGTATCTGTCGGTGTCGGTCTATACGGACGCGCTGGTGCTGTTCAACCTGCCCCGGGCGATCGCCCTCAGCATGGTCCTGCTCGGCATCGTGGTCGTCATCTTCGCGCTTCAGCGATATCTGATGAAACGCGCCAAGCGCTTCCAGGTGACGTCATGAGGCAGGGACGCAGATGGGGGCTGATCCTCGCGGCCGGGGCGGTCTACGTCTACCTGCTGGTGCCGCTCGCCGTCATTGTCCTGTTCAGTTTCAGCGATCGCTCCTTCTTCTCCTTCCCGCCGACCGGCTTTTCCCTCGAGTGGTACGAGCGCGCGTGGGAAAGCGACTATTTCCTCGTTCCCGCGCTGCGCTCACTGGTCCTCGGCGTGGTCTCCACCCTGTGCGCGGCCGCCCTCGCCGTACCGGCGGCGCTGGGTGTCCGGCGCCTGCGCAATACGGCGTGGGAGCCGATCGTCGAATTCGTTGTGATTTCGCCGCTGATCATCCCGAACCTCGTGATCGGGGTCGCCTTCCTCTACTATTTCATCCCGATGGGCATGATCGACACGGCGGCGGGGGTCTTGATCGCCCATGTCGTCATCGTCCTGCCCTTCATGTTCCGGGCCGTCCTCGTGAGCATCTACGATCTCAACCGCCAGCATGAGGAGGCGAGCGAGATCCTCGGCGCGTCGCCGCTGACCACCTTCCGGCGGGTCACCCTGCCGTCCCTTGCCCCCGGAATCGCGGCGGGCGCGATCTTCTCCTTCATCGTGTCCTTCGACCAGTTCACGGTGACGCTCTTCGTCGTCCAGCGCGACCAGATCACCCTGCCGATCGCGATCTACAACTACCTTTCTGACGTGAACGACCCGGTCGTCGCCGCCGTGTCGACCGTGCTGGTCGCATTCGGCCTGGCGATGACAATCCTGATCCAGCGCGCCGGCTGGCTGAAACACCTGGGCGGCCAGTCCTCCTGACGGCTCTCGCGGCCGGTCACCGCCGGGCCACACTTCCTTGCCTCTGCAACACCGCCCGAGTCCGACCCATGTCGGGTGGCCTCAGTCACCGGCTCGAAGCGGCGGCCTGTCGCGCGCGGGCCAATTCCCCTTCTGGAAAAACCGTCAATTCATATTCACTAACAAAAATTAAATTCTCTAATAGACCATAAACTAAATTAAGTCTCACAGTCGCATAATCCGCCTCAATTTATGAATGTTTGAAGAGACTTTACTTCTCGTTAGTTTATTCAAGGCGAGCCTGCCGAAATCCCATGAATGGCAGAGCAACCCATGCTTCGACCCGAACCGGCGCTTGCACCAGAACCGTCTGACTCCAGAACGTACGATGACCAAAAAAAGGAAACGAGACGCAGATGGCTGCGCCGGACCCTGCTGGCCACGACCGCGCTGACGGCCTTCGCCGGCGCGATGGCCGGCGGGTCGGAGGACGCTTCGGCGCTCGTTTGCAGCCCCACGGCAAACACAACAACAAGCAACAATCCTGGATTCAATTCAGATATCGGAACGTCGCGCAGTTTTCAAAATTCCAATAACAATACCATCAATCTGGTGAATTTTACGGGAAACACCAACACTGATTGTTTTCTAGAACTGATAAATAGCGACAACAATACTATAAATTTTACATCCTCGGACGCCACCACGACTCATTCCGTGGGCGTCGACATCGACAATGATTCGTCCGGGAACGTCATCAACATCTCGAAGAAGCTCTCCGCCGATGAAACGGTGATCGTCGAAGGCAATGGCAGCAACACGGTCAACATCCTGCCGGGCGCCGACATTTCGGGCTCGATCATCATGGCCGGCGGCAACGACACCCTTGTGTGGTCCGGCGGCACGGCGAGCCCCACGGTTTTCACTTTCCTCGTTGCGATGGGCAACGGCGACGACACCGTAAAGGTGACGGGTTCGGTCTACGATGCCTCCGGCAGGCCGGTCATCGGCGGTGGTACCGGTACGGATACGATCGAGTTTGTCGCGACCGGTGCCGCCACGGGACAGTTCGTCTTCACTAGCGGCAGCTTCACCAACACCCACTTCCAAGACTTCGAGAAACTGATCAAATCCGGCTCGGACGATCTTGTCCTGCAAAGCGACGGCAACGACAGTTTTCAAACCATCACCGTGTCGGAAGGCGATCTGAGCCTCCTGGACAACTGGAATATTACCGGTGTGTCGGGCCAGCCCGGCGCCACTTCCGTGTCCGTCGAGACCGGCGGCACGCTGACGGTGTTTGCCGGTGTAGCGCCCGTAACGGTCAACCAGACGGGAACCTTGGAGGTCGCGGGGACACTCCATATCACCGACCTTGCGACGTACAACCTGACGGGCAGTCCCGAGATCAACGGCGGCACCCTGCAAATTGACGCCGGCGGCA
>CAYGKX010000452.1:0-2635 GCA_964350225.1 uncultured Rhodospirillaceae bacterium
ATAGTTTTCCGGGGCGGTGTGTCTCGCGGCTCTTGAGGCCCATTGCATCGAGGAGTTCCCGCGCCCGTTCCCGCGCCTTCGAGCGCGGCACGCCGCCGATCATCTGCGGCATGATGACATTCTCGATGGCCGTGAATTCGGGCAAGAGGTGATGGTACTGGTAGACGAAGCCAAGCCCCCGCCGGCGGACCCGGGAGCGCTCGGCGTCGGACAGGCGCGCGCAGTCGGTGCCGCGGATCAGCACCTCCCCTTTCGTCGGCCGATCGCGGAGACCGGCGATGTGAAGAAGGGTCGACTTACCCGCCCCGGACGGCCCGACGAGGGCCACCATCTCGCCCCGCGCGATGGCGAGATTGACGCCATCGAGGATCGTCAGTTTCTCCCGCGCCTGGCGGTAGATCTTGCTGACATTACGCAGCTCCAGCACATAATCGTCGCCGTTGCCGTTGAGCGCCTCGCGTGCGCGGATCGCCGCCTCATTCATTGCGCAGCGCCTCCACCGGGTCGAGGCGTGCGGCCCGCCAGGAGGGATAGAGGGTCGCAAGGAAGGACAGCACGAGACCCATGATGGCGACCTGCAGCACCTCGTCGGTCTCGATGATCGACGGCATGCGCGTGAGGAAATAGATCTCGGGCGGGAACAGCGTGCTGTCGAACCAGGATTCCAGCTTCTTCCGGATCGCCTCGATATTGTCGGCGATGGCGATGCCGAGACCGACGCCGAGGGCGGTGCCGAAGAAGCCGATGCTCGCCCCGCTGAGGAAAAAGACGCGCATCACCATACCCCGTGTCGCGCCCATCGTTCGGAGGATGGCGATCGCCTGTGTCTTGTCCTTCACCAGCATGATCATGCTGGAGATGATGTTGAAGGCGGCAACGACGATGATGAGGGTCAGGATCAGGAACATCACGTTCCGCTCGACCTTGAGCGCATTGAAGAAGGTCGAATGCACCTCTTGCCAGGTGCGCAGGCGGATGTTCGGCAGCTCCAGTGCGACGATGCGCCGGGCCACCTCTTCCGCCTTGTCCGGGTCCGCGATCCGGATCTCGATCCCGGTCAGGGCGTTCTGCTTCTTGAAGAAGACCTGAGCCGCCTCCAGCGGCATGAAGATATAGGCGCGGTCGTATTCCGACATGCCGACATTGAACGTGCCGACCATCCGGTAGCTCTTGATCCGCGGCACCACGCCGACCGGCGTCGGCGTCCCGTCCGGCGAGATCAGCTTGATCCGGTCGCCGGTCGCCGCACCGATCGCATTGGCCATGCGGTAGCCCAGGATGATTGAATTCTGGCCGCGAAACCGCCCGAGGGTCGCCGCACGGGTCTTGCCGCCCAGAAGCTTGTGATCGGCATAGACCTTGGGGTCGATGCCGCGCACATAGGCACCGGTCGAGCGGTTGTTGATGGTCGCCATGACCTGGCCGTCGACGACGCCGATGACGCTCTCAACGCCATCCACCTTTTTCAGCCGGTCGAGGAGCACCGGATAGTTGCGGATCGGTCCGCCCACCCCGCTCAGGACGATATGGCCGTTGAAGCCGAGAACCCGGGACAGGAGTTCGTGCCGGAACCCGTTCATCACCGACATGACGATGATCAGGGTCGCCACTCCCAGGGCGATGCCGAGAAAGCTGAACCCGGCGATGACACTGATGAAGCCTTCCTTGCGGCGCGGCCTGAGATAGCGGAAGGCGATCATCCGCTCGACGGCGGTGAAGATGCCGAAACGCCGTCCGGTTGCCGTACCGTTCGCCATCCGCGCGCTCAGGCGCCCGCCATCCGGGCGACCAGGCTCTCGGCGGAAATCTCTTCCCGCTCCCCGGTCTTGCGGTTCTTGAGCTCGACGACCCCGGCCTTCACGCCGCGCGGGCCGATGATGGCCTGCCAGGGCAGTCCGATCAGGTCCATCCGGGCAAACTTCGCTCCGGCGCTCTCGTCCCGGTCGTCATAGAGGACCTCGACCCCCGCTTCGGTCAGCTTGGCGTAGAGGGCGTCCGCGGCGGCGGCGCAATCCGGGTCGGAGGCGCGGATGTTGATGACACCGACCTTGTAGGGCGCGACCGCTTCCGGCCAGATGATGCCCGCATCGTCGTGGCTCGCCTCGATGATCCCGCCGACCAGGCGCGACACCCCGATGCCGTAGGAGCCCATGTGGACCGTCGTCTCGCCTCCGTCCGGCCCCGCGACCTTTGCGCCCATCGGGTCGGAATATTTGGTGGCGAAGTAGAAGATGTGCCCCACCTCGATTCCGCGGGCATGGACGAGATCGGTTTCAGCGACCGGGCAACTCGCCGGGTCGTGCATGTCGTCGGCCGCCGCGTAGTGGGACGCCCAGCGGTCGACGAGCGGCTGGAGATCGCCGTCATAGTCGATGGTCTCGCCCGCGATGTCGTAGTCGAGCAGCGCCCGCTCGCAATGAACCTCGCTTTCCCCCGTCTCCGCCAGGACGATGAACTCATGGCTGAGATCGCCGCCGATCGGACCCGTTTCCGCCCGCAGCGGAATGGCCGAGAGCCCCATGCGCGCGAAGGTCCGCAGATAGGACACGAACATCTTGTTGTAGGCGTGACGGGCGCCCTCGAAATCGAGGTCGAAGGAATAGGCATCCTTCATCAGGAATTCGCGCCCGCGCAT
>CAYGKX010000452.1:2687-3729 GCA_964350225.1 uncultured Rhodospirillaceae bacterium
GTAATCAGCTCCTCGTTCGTCGGGCCGTAGAGCATATCGCGCTCGTGACGGTCCTTGATGCGCAGCATTTCCTTGCCGTAATCGTCGTAGCGGCCCGATTCGCGCCACAGGTCGGCGGACTGGATGGTCGGCATCAGAAGCTCGACCGCCCCCGCCCTGTCCTGTTCCTCCCGCACGATCTGCTCGATCTTTTTCAGCACACGGAAGCCGAGCGGCAGCCAGGAATAGATACCGGCCGCGGCCTGGCGCATCATGCCGGCACGCAGCATCAGCTGATGCGAAACGATCTGCGCGTCGCTCGGCGTTTCCTTGAGCGTCGGGAGGAAGAATCGGGACAGTCGCATGGGCCTCGTGCCTGCTTCGAGCCGTGAAGTGCGGGGGGAATAAGGCTGTTTTAGGGCCGCCCGACAATAGGAAATACACCTTTTTCTGACAATGGAGCCTTTCGGCCCCCTCAGAGAGGCATCGATGGTGTCATTCCTGATCCGTCAGGCGCCCTCGGGCGCAAAAATCGTTCGCTGAGGATCAAAAAACTGATGCAATATGTCGCACCCTCCTATAAGCTGCGAAATATAAGGGGTCCAGTGCAAAGGGGTTGAAAAGCCCCCGCGTTCATGCGGCCCAAGTCTGGGGAGGGTCCCGTCCCACCGTGGGGCGGTCGATTGTGAGGCGACCGGCATCCTGTATCTCAGATGCAGGCCAGGGCGCCGCAGGGCCGTATCCGAAAGGACGGACGAGACGCAAGACAAGGCCGGACGCCAACAGCGTTCGGCCTTGTTTTTTCTTAATGCTCCTCCCCTGTTACCCGCCAAAGCCTTTCCCGGTCATCGCCCTGCACCCATTTGGATTGCTCGGGCAGCATCCGGGATAAGAACCATGCACGATCACGAACATGACTGCGTCTGCTGTAGCCCTGTCGTCGGTCAATTGTTCCGCGAAGCGCGCACTCGCGCAGGAATCGCTCCCCCTTCCAGTGCCGAGGAGGTTGCCGATCCAACTCTTGACGCGCTGGTTCACCGGCGGACAGTACTGAAAACCGGCG
>CAYGKX010000453.1:0-666 GCA_964350225.1 uncultured Rhodospirillaceae bacterium
GCGACGACTGGATCTCCGGCACCCAATCCATGCGTGCCTATCTTCGGGGGGCTGAGATTGCCGGCGTCATGGCGGACCTTCTGCGCCGCGAGGGTTTCGCCTCCCGGTCGCAGACCAATGCCGACAGCGACGTTTTGCAGATCCCGCTGATGCTGCTCGCCGGGCTCGGCGAGATGAGCCGGATCGGTGAACTTGTGCTCAACCCCTTCCTCGGCCCGCGCATCAAGACCGTGGTGCTCACGACGGACATCCCTCTCGAGGTCGACAAGCCGATCGACTTCGGCTTGCAGACCTTTTGCAACAACTGCCTGAAATGCGCCCGCGAATGTCCCTGCGACGCCATTCCCTTCGGCGACAAGGTGATGTTCAACGGCTACGAAATCTGGAAGCCGGACGCGGAGCGCTGCACGCGTTATCGGCTGACCAACTCGAAGGGTGCGGCCTGCGGCCGCTGCATGAAGACCTGCCCGCTGAACAAGGTGGTCGACGCCGACGGTCCGCTCATCACCCGGGCGGCAAGCTGGATGGGCGTCAACGCCATGTGGCTCAAGCCAGTCATGGTACCGGTCGCCGCCTGGCTCGACGACAAGCTGGGTAACGGCACGCGCCGGCCGGAGAAGAAATGGTGGTTCGACCACGAGCGCGTCGACAAGGTGACGGTCGAGC
>CAYGKX010000453.1:690-3727 GCA_964350225.1 uncultured Rhodospirillaceae bacterium
GACGCGATGGCGGCGAAGGACGTGATGGAGACGGTCGAGGCGGCCAGGGCACGGATCGCCGCCGGCGGCCCGCGGCCGGACCACTACGTCCCCACTCCGCCGCTCGGCACCGGCGGCGGCGAAGTGAACGAGAGCCCCTTCGCCGCGACAGGCGGGAAGAAGAGCGCGGCCGAGTAGCGCCATCGCGCAATTACCATGGAAGCGGCGCCGCCGACTTCATATATTGTGATAACGAAAGTTATTACGAAACAGGAGGGCGTCCGATGCACAAGCTGAAGATCCGAAAGATCGGCAACTCTTATGGGGTTACGTTCCCCAAGGAGATGCTCGCAAAACTGCGAGTTGGCGAGGGCGACGATCTTGTGGCGAGCGAAACGCCGGAAGGTTTTAGCATCAGACCAAACGAGAAGACGTTGGAGCGCGGATTGCGTGCGTTCGAACGGACGCGCAAGAAATATCGCAATGCATTTCGCGAACTGGCGAAATGACCGAGCCGGAATGGCTGACTCTCGAATTGGTTAGAGCATTGCATGAAGAGCTAATTGCGGAGCACGGAGGTTTGTCTGGTGAACGGGATGAAGGGTTGCTGGTCTCGGCACTGAATCGCCCCGTAAATCTCTTTGTCCACGAGGACACCGATTTGCCGGTACTGGCCGCCGCATATGCCTTCGGTCTGTCGCAAAATCACCCCTTCATCGACGGCAACAAGCGTATTGCCCTCGCGGCGATCGACGTCTTTCTACAGCTCAATGGCTGGGAATTGACCGCTCCCGAACATGAGGCCGTGGCAATGATCCTCGACCTGTCGGCGGGAGAAATAGGTGAGGCTGAAATCGCTGACTGGGTTTCCAGGAATGTTGCAAAAGCGGACGATTGACCCTTCGGCGTCGCCACATCCCGCTGGCACCCGCCGCGCCGTCGTGGCAGTTTACCGCCGCGACAGGGAGGAGAGGTGACGCATGAGCGACCTGGCGACGGTCGTGCCGTTGGAAGGGCCGGTGAGCCTGGGCATTCGCGTGGCAATGATGAATCTCGATCTCGGCGAAGGCCGGCTCGAAGCCACGAGCGACCGGCTCTCGCTGGAAGGCACCATCGCCTTCAATCTCTTCGGCAACCAGGGCGACGGCGATATCGCCATTCATGCCGCGAAGAACGGCGGTGGGGAGTGGGACTTCAGGATGCGCATGGACGGCACCATGGGCGGCAAGCCGCTCAGGGTGAACCTCGACAGCTCCGGCCCCTGCGTCACGGAGAAGAAGCCTGAGGATCCGACCCTGAAATTCGCCCTCAAGGAGGGCGACGTGAAGATCTACCGCAAGAAGGACCGCGTCTTTCTCGACCTGACCGGCGTCGTCTCGAAACTGCCAGGGCCGCTGGTCCTGAAGGCCGCCGACGCCTGATCGCGGGGCGTCAGCCTTCGGTCCGCGCGATCAGGGTGCGCAGTGCCGCTTTCAGCGCCTCCGCCTCGCCGGGCGCATAACCCGACAGTACCCGCGCCTCATGCTCCTTGGCGAGCGGGACGAGCTGGTCCGCGATCCGCTTGCCGGCGTTCGTCACTGTGACGACCACCCGCCGGCCGTCGGCGGGGTCAGGCGCCCGCGCGACCAGGCCGCTTGCTGCCATCCGATCGACGATCTTGGTCAGGGTCGGCTGCTGGAACAAGGTGGCCGCCACGAGATCGCCGATCGTCGCCGGGCCGCTCGACAGCATGCCCAGCACGCGCCATTCGGCGACCGACAGTCCGAGGCTCTTGATCACCTCATGGAACTGCGCACTCGCCTGGCTGCTTGCACGCGCCAGAAGATAGAGGAGGTAGTCGTCGACGAACCGCTCGCCGCCCTCGCGCGGGGCGGGAGGTTCGTTCCGGCGGGCGGCCTTGCGAGGGGCAGGTGCACTCATGAAGCAATCATATGCCATTTCATATGACTTTTCATATAAAAAATTCTGTGCTACGACTCGCAGTCAACGGGGGAGGTGCCTCATCATCTCCCGATCCCCCAGGCCGGCCACGCAACGATGGTCGGGCCGGGCGGCGGACATAGGGAAAGGATAGGGCCATGTTGCAGGATCGCGTCGAAGGCAAGTGGATCGACAGTTTCGCGAAGGTTTTCGAACTCTGCGAGATCGGCAAAGGCGACAGCGTTGCCATCCTCTCCGAGACACAGTCGCGTCCGGTCAATGTGCATCTGGCGGAGCTGGCCCTTCAGCGGCTTGGCGCCCATGCTTTTCACGTCGTCATCCCCACGCCGGCGCAAACTGTGGGCGTGCCGATCCGCTCGACCGGCGCGACGGACGTCATCCAGGGCTCCAAGTCGGTCATCCAGGCGCTGGGCAACTCGACGATGTTCGTCGACCTTACGGTCGAGGGCATGCTGCACGCGCCGGAGCTGCCGGAGATCCTCAAAATGGGCACCCGCGGTCTGATGGTCTCCAACGAGCATCCGGAGGCGCTCGAACGTCTCGCGCCGGATGCTTCGCTCGAGGCCAAGGTCAAGACCGGCATCAAGATGCTGCGCGACGGCAAGGAAATGCGGATCACCTCGCCGGCCGGCACCGATCTTACGGTGAATATCGACGGCGCGGTCGCGGGCGGCGGCTGGGGCTTCACGAAACGACCGGGCACGATGACCCACTGGCCCGGCGGGCTCTGCCTCTGCTTCCCCCGGAAGGACTCCGTCAACGGCAAGCTCGTGATGGCGCCGGGCGACGTGAACCTGACCTTCAAGCGCTACATGGAGGCGCCGGTCGAGCTGATCGTCGAGCGCGACTACGTGACCGAGATCAAGGGCGACAACCTCGATGCCGAGCTCTTCCGCTCCTACATCGCCGCCTGGAACGAGAAAGACGCCTACGCCGTCTCGCACGTCGGATGGGGGATGAACCCCGGCGCCCGCTGGGACGCCATGACGATGTATGACAAGAACGATTTCAACGGGACGGAACTGCGTGCCTTTGCCGGCAACGTCGTCTACTCGACCGGCGCCAACGAGGTGGCCGGCCGCCATACCCTGGGCCATTTCGATCTGCCTTTCCGGAA
>CAYGKX010000454.1:0-3725 GCA_964350225.1 uncultured Rhodospirillaceae bacterium
CATCCGGTCACGCAGCCGGGCCTCGATCTGGAAACATTCCGGGGCCTTGATGTCCTCGAGGTTGATCGCCCCGAAGGTCGGCTCCAGGCTCGCCACGATATCGACGAAGCGGTCCGGGTCGGCCGCGTCGAGTTCGATGTCGAAAACGTCGATGCCGGCAAATTTCTTGAAGAGGACCGCCTTGCCCTCCATGACGGGCTTGGCGGCGAGCGGGCCGATGTCGCCGAGGCCCAGGACGGCGGTTCCGTTCGTCACCACGCCAACCAGGTTTGCGCGGACGGTCAGGTTGGACGCCTCGGCCGGGTCGGCGACGATCGCCTCGCAGGCCGCACCGACGCCGGGCGAGTAGGCGAGCGACAGGTCGTGCTGGCTGCCCAGCGGCTTCGTCGCGACGATCTGGAGTTTTCCGGGGGCCGGACGACGGTGATAGTCGAGTGCGCGGTCCTTCAGGTCGTTCGCCATGGCCTTCCGCACCCCGTCGTCCAAATATGCCAGACAAAATGTGTCAGACAGGGGCCGCCGGCAAAGGCCTGCCCCCAAAAACATCGAGGCCCGACGCTGAACGACGGGCCTCAGATGAATTGGTGCGGTCGAGAAGACTCGAACTTCCACGGCCTTTCGGCCACAGCGACCTCAACGCTGCGCGTCTACCAATTCCGCCACGACCGCAATGTCCTTCAGGTCTTGGTTATGGCGCCGCCGGTCAGGCGATGCCATATAGCCTTGCTGGGCGCGCTGATTAGCAAATCGAGTGGCGCTCCGCAAGGGCAATACCCAGGGAGGCGCAACGTGCCGCAAGTCCTCGAAACTTTCGTGGACCCGGAAGTCGAATGGCGTATCGACGACGGGCCTGTCGACTACGACACGGCCGTGGCTTTCATGGAGGAGCGTGTCGAGGCCATTCGCGCCGGCCGGGCGGCGGAGACGATCTGGCTCCTGGAGCATCCCCCCCTCTATACCGCGGGGACCAGCGCCCGTCGGGAGGACCTGCTGACGCCCGATCGCTTCCCGGTATACGAGACCGGACGCGGCGGCCAGTTCACCTATCACGGGCCCGGTCAGCGGGTCGCCTACGTGATGCTGGACCTGCAGAAACGGGGCCCCGACCTGCGGCGTTTCGTTCACGACCTGGAAACCTGGCTGATCGAGACCCTTGCCGCCTTCAACATCACCGGCGAGCGGCGCGCGGGCAGGGTCGGCATCTGGGTGGACCGCCGGCGCGACAAGGGGCCGGGCCGGGAGGACAAGATCGCCGCCATCGGCGTCCGCGTCCGACGCTGGGTGACGTTCCACGGCGTCGCGCTGAATGTCGACCCGGACCTGGCGCATTTCGAGGGGATCGTGCCCTGTGGCGTCGAGACGCCGGATTTCGGGGTCACCTCGGTAACCGACCTGGGCTATCCGATATCGATGGCGGAGGTCGACAGCGCGATGATGGCGGCGGCTAGTCGGACCCTGCTTCGCCCGCCGCGACCTTCATGACATCGCCGGCCAGTTCCTCGTTGACGAAAAGGATAAGCCACATGGCGGAGACCGCGGCCTTGTCGGTCTTCTGGGTGCGGATCGTGACACGGGTCTTGAACCACCAGCGCCCTTCGCCGCGCGGCTTGCAGTCGATGAGGGTCGCTGTCATCTGAACCGCGTCGCCGACCTTCACCGGGGCCAGGAAGCGGACGCGTTCGAAGCCGAGATTGATGCCATAGTCGATGCCGTCTGGCTGGAGGTCCGATTGCCAGGCCAGATGGGACAGCATCGACAGGGTCAGGAACCCATGAGCGATCGGCCCACCGAACGGGCCATTCTTCGTCGCCCAGTCGGGGTCGACATGCAGCGGGTTCTGGTCGCTCGTCGCCTCGCCGAACTGGTCGACCCTCAACTGGTCGATCTCGACCCAGTCGGAATGGCCGAGCGTTTTGCCCAGATAGGCTTCGTAATTGTCTATGTGATACGGGATCCCCTCGAGAACCTGCCGGCCCATATCCTTCCTTCCCCAGTCTATTCCGCCCCAGCCCAGTTCAGCCCAGCCCAGATTGGCCAAATCCGTTCGGCCCAAACCCGTTCAGCCGGGCCCTATTCTGTCGGGCGCTGACGGAAGCCGTCACTGCCGTCGTCCTGCGCCGCGTCCGTATCCACTGCCTCCACATGGGCGGCGGGTGGGCCGTCATGGCACCGTTCGATCATTTCGCCGACGGCCCGCTCGGGCCCGATCAGAAGCGCTTCGACGCTGCCGTCGCGCCGGTTGCGCACCCAGCCCCGGAGCCCGAGAGCCGTCGCCGTGTCGACCGTCCATCCACGATACCATACGCCCTGCACCCGGCCCCGGATCGTGAGGTGCACGGCACGCTGGTCGGCGGCGGCGGTCATTGGCACGTAATAAAGGAAATCATCGCCCAATCAAATGCTTCTTTGGCGAAGCTCGTCCTTGCAGACGGCGCCCTCGGGCCTATTCGAACTCGGCGATCGGCTGGTCCACGGCGAGGCTCGCACCGGCCTCGGCGTGGATCGTCTTGATCACGCCGTCGCGTTCGGCACGCAGGATATTCTCCATCTTCATGGCCTCGACGACGGCCATTTCCTCACCCGCCTTGACCTCCTGACCGACCGCGACGGCGAGCGATACGAGCAATCCGGGCATCGGCGAAAGCAGGAACTTCGACGTGTCCGGCGGCGCCTTCACCGGCATGAGCCGCGCCAATTCCGCCTGCAGCGGCGTCAGTACGCGGACCGCGACGGTCGCGCCGCCATAGCTGAGACGCCAGCCCGGACCGTCCGGATCGATCTGGACACAGACCTGATCGACGCCGACGGCGCCCTGGAACATCGGCTCGCCCGGGGTCCAGCCGGTCACGACGGGCACGATTTCCGCGTCCCCGCCATCGTCCGGTACGTCGCCCAGGGTCACCTCGCAATCGCCCGCCTCTCCCGTCACGCGAACCGGGTGGAGGTCCGTGTCGATCTGGACGACCCAGTCCTCTCCGTCGACAGGTTCGTGCCCCTCGATCTGACCGGAGATCGTCCGGTCGCGGGCGCGGCATTGCAGATGCATCGCCGCCGATGTCGCGATCAGGGTCGCCCGGTCGTCCTCGTTCAGCTCCCCGCCCGAAAAGCCTTCGGGAAATTCCTCAGCGATGAAATTGGTCGTGAGCCTCCCCTCGACGAAACGCGGGTGGCGCATGAGGGCGGCAAGGAAGCCCATATTGTGGTTCACGCCCCGGATGTAATAGGCGTCGAGCGCCCGGCGCATCGTCTCGATCGCCGCGTCCCGATCTTCGCCATAGGTGCCGAGTTTCGCGATCATCGGGTCGTAGAACATGCTGATCTCGCCGCCTTCGTAGACGCCGGTATCGACGCGTACGTCGTCCAGGTCCTCCGGCGGGCGGTAGCGCACCAGGCGCCCGATGGAGGGCAGGAAGCCTCGGGTCGGATCCTCGGCATAAACGCGCGCCTCGATCGCCCAGCCGGTCATCGCAATGTCGTCCTGGGTCACCGATATCTTCTCGCCGGCCGCAACCCGGATCATCTCCTCCACCAGATCGAGCCCCGTGACCAGTTCCGTCACCGGATGCTCGACCTGGAGGCGGGTGTTCATCTCCAGGAAGTAGAAATTGCGGTCCTTGTCGACGATGAACTCGACCGTCCCGGCGGAGCGATAGTCGACCGCGCGGGCCAGCGCCACGGCTTCTTCGCCCATGGCCTTCCGGGTCGCCTCGTCGAGGAAGGGGCTC
>CAYGKX010000455.1:0-3461 GCA_964350225.1 uncultured Rhodospirillaceae bacterium
TCCTGCCGATGCGCCCGCCCGAGACCGAAGGCTGGAGCGCCGAGGAACTGGAAAAGATCGTCACCCGCGACACGATGGTCGGTACGGCCGAGGTGCGCGTGCCGCAATAGGGGGCGGGGTTCCGATCACCCTACCTCCAGCGCCCGGTCGACGGCGGCGTGAAACGTCAGCACCTGGTGCTCGTACCTACCGAATGTCAGCTTCTCGTTGCCGCCCGATGCCAGCCCGCGCTGGATGGATTCGGCGAGGTCGTAGTCCTCGTCGATCGCGTCGATGAAGATCTTGAGGTTGGCGTCCCAATGGGCCTTGGCCTTCTCGGTCGCTGGCGGTTCCGGGATCAGGCTGCCCCAGAAGACCTTGCTACGTCCCGGCTCGCCGGTCGGGAAGACCTGCATGACCGTCGCATGGTCCGGCTGTACCAGGACGATGGTGTTCGGGAAGATCGAGTAGAGCAGGTTTCCCGCGACCCTGATGTCCCAGCCCGCCTCCGGCTGCTCGGCCATGTCGCGGACGATGCGCTTCGGCAGGAAGTTGCGTGAGTGCCAGTCGCCCGTCGGCTCCCAGACAGCCTGGTTGTCCAGGAACATGGAGGCGATGGTCGCGCGATGGGCGTGCAGGAAGTGATATCCCTCCAGCGACGAGTCGAAAAAGAGCTTCCAGTCGATCTCCTTGTCGAAGGTAACGGGTTCGTACATGACGTGATTGTCGAATCCGAACCCGTTGAAATCTCTGTCGATCTCGTCAAGCCACTCCGCCAGGTCGATTTCGGGTCCCGGGGACGGGCGGACGAAGATCATGCCGTGGCCTTCGGCGGCGGGCAGGGCGGTCAGGCCATGGCACGCCTTGTCCAGATCGGGGAAGCCCTCCGGATGCACGACGGACATGAGCGTGCCGTCCAGGCCGTAGGTCCAGGCGTGATAGGGGCAGACGAAGGCGCGCCGGACGTGTCCCGTGTCGGCCACCACCAGTTCCGCACCGCGATGACGGCAGGTGTTGACGAAGGCGCGGATCCCGCCGTCGTGCTGCCGGACGACGAGGATGGGCACGCCCGTCAGCTTGTGGAGGAGCCAGTCGCCCGGCTTCGGGATCTGTGAGCCGAAGCCGATCACGATCGGGTATTTGCGGAACAGGACCTCCCGCTCCCGGGCCAGGCGCTCCGGATCGAGGTAGCGATCGACCGGCAGGCTGCCGCCACGGCCCAGGTCGAAGCTGTTGCGGGCCATGTTGTCGAGAACCTTGCGGATCAGACGAACTTGCCGGTCATGTTCCATGACTGTCTCCGGCTGTCGGGTTGAGGGCGCGGAGCAGGTGCCCGCGGGTTTCGGCGCGGTATCGCTCGGCGAAGACGCCCCGGTCTTCTCCCGCAATGCCTGCGACGGTGGGAAGGCCCGCCGCGAGGTAGCTGATCGAGCCGATCATGTGGAAGAGGAAGGTCAGCGGATCGCAGGCGCGATAGTGGCCCGTCTTCTGGCCCCGTGCGATCATCGCTGCCATCCGGTGCATCGGACGGGCGAGACGCCAGCGCTCCACCCGGTCGGCCCGGCCGGCATTGTCGAGCAGCTCGCGCATCAGAAGCTGGGCGTCGTCCGGATGGCCGAAGAGCCAGTCCCACATGCCGTCGAACAGGTCAGCCGCGTCGCCGCCATCGCCCTCGAGCCGGTCGACGAAATCGTCGAACAGGCCTGCGATCCGGTCGAGCACTTCTGCGTAAATGTCCGACTTGCCGGAGAAATGATGCAACATCGAAGCGTTGGAAAGACCCAGCGGCCCACCGATGTCGCGGAGCGACGTGCCGTAGAAGCCTTTTGCCGCGAAGGCGGCGGTTGCCGCGTCCAGGAGCTTCTCCCGGGTGGCGTCGCCGCGCAGACGGCGTTGATCGACAGAGGAATTGACGGTGACCATGTCCAGAGTGGCTTCTCCGCTATAAATATTACCAACTGATCGGTAGGTTAGATTTTTGAGCAGATGTCGTCAAGGTCGGGACGATGGCTTGCCGCGCCGTCAGGCGCCGTGGAAGATGAGGCCCATCGACCTCCGGCGCATCCTCCGGAGACGCAACGAAATCAATGGGAGGGACCCATGGGCGCGATCCTGTCGAGCGAGGAATTCGCCGGAAAGCATGTCTTCATTGCCGGCGGCAGCAGCGGCATAAATCTGGGCATCGCCCACAGCTTCGCCGAGCAGGGCGCAAAGCTGGCCATCTGCAGCCGGTCGCCGGAACGGGTCCAGGGCGCCGTCGACGACCTGAAGGGCCATGGCGGCGACGTCTTCGGGACGGCGGCGGACGTCCGCGACTACGAACAGGTCGAAGCGGCGATGAAGGGCGCCTGCGACGCCCATGGCGAGATCGACGTCCTGATCTCGGGCGCCGCCGGCAACTTCGTCGCCCCGGCCGTCGGCATGTCGGCCAACGCCTTCAAGACCGTGATCGACATCGACCTTCTGGGAACCTTCAACGTCTTCCGGGCGGGCTTCGACCGGCTGACCCGGCCGGGCGCGTCCGTGATCGCGATCTCGGCCCCCCAGGCGCTCATCCCCTACGCCTACCAGTCCCATGTCTGCGCGGCGAAGGCGGGGATCGACATCCTCGTCCGCACCCTGGCGGTCGAATGGGGGCCGGAAGGCGTCCGGGTAAACTCAATCATCCCCGGACCCATCGAGGGGACGGAGGGCATGGACCGGCTCGCCCCGACCGAGGAGGCGAAGGCCAAGGCGACCCAGGGCACGCCGCTCCGCCGCTATGGCACGAAGAAGGAGATCGGGGACGCGGCGCTCTTCCTGTCGTCCTCGCTTGCCGCCTATGTGACCGGGGTCAACCTGCCGGTCGACGGCGGCGCGGTCCTCATGGGCTCCGGCCGTATGGGCGAGGCCATGGCCGATGCCTTCGCCCACATGCAGGCGATGCGGGCGAAGGGGTAGGGGGCGGCTCCCGAAGGGCAGGGGCGCCCAGCTACTCCGCCGCCAGACGCCGCTGGTTGTGCTTGCCCTCGAAATGAGGGGCGATCTCGTCCATGAAGCGGTGCATCTGCTCCTGGACCATCGCATGCGGCTTGTTGCCGACGTTGAAGTAGAGAATGACCTCCTCGATCCCGGCTTCCTCGACCTTCTTCAGCGACTCGGTGATTTCTTCCGGCGTCCCGATCAGGATCGATTTGTCGGTCAGATCCTCTTTCTTCATGTTCTCGAGGATGTTCACGATCTTCTGGAAGTAGAGCATCGTCGGCGGGGCCTCGCCGGGCTTCATGGTGATTGCGGGCAGGACGCAGTTCTTGAAGTAGGACATCTGCGCCTCGCGGCCGTAGTCGTTCTCCTCCGGCGTGTCCGCGATGTGGATGAAATAGCTGCACATCGCGCGGCCGGGCGCGTGGCCCTTTGCCTCGCACGCGTCGCGATAGGCCTGGACGGCCTTGTCGAGCCCGCCGAAGACCACCTGATGGACGACCAGCGGCGGCAGCGGCAGG
>CAYGKX010000455.1:3471-3707 GCA_964350225.1 uncultured Rhodospirillaceae bacterium
GGCGATCTCCTCCGGCGTGTCGCCGATATGGATGAAGTAGCTGCACATGGCGCGTCCCGGGCGGTTGCCCGCGGCTTCCGACGCGTCGCGATAGGCCTGCACGGCCTTGTCGATGCCGCCGAAAATCATGCCCGCTGCGAAGGGCGCATAAATAATGTTCAGCCCGCGCGCCGCCGCCATCTTGAGAGAGGTCTCGGAGAAGGAGGCGATGTAGAAGGGGGTCGGGCTCTGCACCG
>CAYGKX010000456.1:0-3252 GCA_964350225.1 uncultured Rhodospirillaceae bacterium
GGTGCCCGGTCCGATCCAGCTTCTGCGGGTGATAGACGAGCTGCCAGTTGACCGAATAGAGCCAGTTGCTTCCCGTTTCCCAGTCCTGGGCCAGCGCGACGCGGAACCGCTTGAGGTCCTGCTTCCGGAGATATTCGAGGGTTTCGGTGGTCGAGAAGGACCCGTCGGAATTCACACCCCGGCCGTGATCCCATAGCTGTTCCACGTCGGTGATCCGATTGAAGAATTCACCGGTGAGCTTGATCTGGTTCTTCGGGCTGATCTTGTAGATGAGCTTCCCGAGAAAATTGTTCGAACCGATGTTGGTGGGATCGAACTTGTTGCAGGGATTTGACTCCGGCGCGCGCGTGCAGGGCCACTTCCCGTCGGGCGACTTGGCCTTGCCGAGGTGCACCTCGCCGGCGTCGCGCCGGGTGTAGGAAACGAGTAGCTCCAGGTTCGACCCGAGGCGCGCCGCCCCGGTCACCGTCTCGATGAAGGAGGTGTTGACGCTGTCGAAAATGCCCGATGCCTGGACCGCGTAAGTCTGCCCGGGGTCCAGATAATCGGACGGGTCCTTCGTCGCGAAGGCGACGATGCCGCCCAGCGCGTCGGAGCCCCATAGGACCGATCCCGGCCCGCGCACGACCTCGACCAGCTTCATGTTCGACAGGTCGACGAAGTCGCGGGTCTGGTCGGTAATGCGCTCGATGATGCGGGAGCCGTCCACCAGGGTCTGGACCCGGTTGCCGCCGACACCCCGGATGGTGAAGCCGCCGAGGCTGTTGAAGGGGTCGGTCCCCGTCGACTGCCGGTTCACGAAGACGCCGGGGACATAACGGATCATGTCCTCGATCGTCGTCTGCATGCGCCGGTCCATGTCGTAGCGGTTGATCACATCGACATGGGCCGGGGTTTCGAAGATCGACCGCCGGCTGCGCGTCGCCGTCGTGGTCACGCTGTCCAGGCTGGTGACCGGTGCCTCCACACCTTCCGGCTTCGTCGCGGCGGGGTCGCCCTGGTTGGGATTGGCCGGCAGTTTCGGCGCGTTGGGATCGTTCTTGTCGCCTGTCGGCGCGGCGGCGTTCTTCCCGTCAGGCTTCTTCTTCGCGTCGGTTGCCGCCGGCTTCGTCTGCGCCTGGGCGAGCGCCCCGTCCAGAAAAGTCCATCCCGTTGCCGTCAAGGCGATTACAGCCGCTGCCGTCCGCGCATGCCGCGCAGCCGACCGTCCCCACAATCGAACCATCAATCCCCTCCGATTCCCCTCAGATCCATTTCGTGTTCCTCGACATGGCAAGGAACATATGCGAATGAGAATCATTCTCATTTCTATGAATTCCATAGCCAGACCGGTGGATCGAGTCAATCGCGAATGATTCTTATTTGCATTTTAATCCGAAATGTCCGAATTTTCGTTCTGATGGGCACCAGGGAGAGAATGTTCGAATGGACAGAGCGACGGTCACCGCGGCGCGAGGCACGCTGCCGCCGCCCCCCAAGCACCGCCGGAGCATCGCCCACGAATGCGCACCGACGCCCCATGGCACGGGGCGGCGCGCGTCAGGCTGGCTGGCTGCTGGGCTGCTCGCGATGGGGTTCCTCGTCAGTCCGGCACGATCCGGGGAGGTGGAGAAACCAGGTCCATGGACCCACGCGATCGCCATTGCCGGACCCGCGAAATACGGGCCCGATTTCCGCCACTACGACTTCGTCAATCCGGACGCCGCCAAGGGCTGCACATGGCGGCAGGCATCGGTGGGAACCGGCTTCGATTCCCTGAACCCGTTCATTATTGCGGGACGCATGGCGATCCCGATCTACCGGCATTTGTTCGACAGCCTCCTCGCCGGATCGCCCGACGAGAAGCTGGCCGCCTATGCCCATGTCGCGTCACGGCTTCGATTCGGTCCGCGCGACGCGTGGGTCGAGTTCGACATTCGGCCCGAAGCGCGCTGGCACGACGGGAAACCCATCCTGGCGAGAGATCTCGCCTACTCCGCGAAAGCTCTCGGCAAACATGGCCGGCCCTTTTACCGGAGCCTCTTCCGCCGGGTCCGGGTGGACGTGATAGGGACGCGCCGTGTTCGCGTTTACCTGTCCGGCGCCCGCCCCCGTCAGCTCGCGCTCGAGTATGCGACCCTGCCGATCCTGCCCGAACATTGGTGGCGCAGCCGCGACTTCTCCCGCCCCAGCCTGGAACCGCCCCTCGGCAGCGGTGCATACAAGGTGACCAGGGTCGACCCGGGCCGGCGTCTTGTCCTCGATCGTGTGAAGGACTATTGGGCGCGCAACCTGCCGACGATGCAGGGTGCAAACAATTTCGACCGGCTGGACTTCCTCTATCTTCGGGACCGCAGCGCGGCTTTCGAAGCCTTTCTCGGCGGCGACCTCGACACGCATATCGACCAGGACCCCCGCCGGATAAAGACGCGATACGATGCAGCCCAGATACGCGACGGCCGGATCCGGCTGCACACGCTCCGCAACTGGTATTCCAGCGGCATGAACGGCTATTTCTTCAATCTGCGCCGCCGCATGTTCGCCGACCCCCGCGTTCGCCGCGCACTGGTCATGATGTACGAATTCGAATCGGCCAACCGGGTCCTGTTTGACCAGGGCTACGTCCGCACGCGCAGCTATTTCGAGAACACGGACATGGCGGCGCTGGACGCGCCCACGGCACGGGAGCGCGCCTTCCTTGCGCGATATCGGGATGAACTGCCGGCCGCTGCCCTGAACCGCGCTTTCACGCCGCCCGTTTCCGACGGGACCGGGCGCGACAGGAGACAGCTGAAACGGGCGCTCGCACTGCTAGCGGAGGCCGGCTGGCGGATGAAGGACGGGACGATGCGAAACGAGAGAACGGGCGAGCCCCTCCGGTTCACCGTGCTCTCGCGATCCTCCCGCCCCCAGCTCTTTCTGGGACACTGGTTCAAGTCGCTCGCCCGCATCGGCATCGACGCCCGGCTTCAGGTCGTCGACGGGTCCGTCTACTACGACAGGCTGAGGAAGCGCCGGTTCGACGTGATACAGCGGTTCACGATACCCGGACAGTGGCCGGGCGCCGCCCAGAAGAGTGCCTGGCATTCGAAGGGGGACGGCAACCTGCTCGGCCTGAAGAGCCGCCTCGTCGACGACCTGGTCGAGAAGATCGCGGCATCGACCGTCTATGCGGAGACGCGCTTCTACGCCCGCTTACTCGACCGCGCGCTGCAATGGCAGCATCTCGGTGTCCCGGGGCAGCGTACGGAAAACCGGATAATGGCCGCCTGG
>CAYGKX010000456.1:3262-3702 GCA_964350225.1 uncultured Rhodospirillaceae bacterium
GCCCGGCGGCCGCGGCGTGCTCGTCGACCGGATGCACCCGCTCCAACTCGCTCCCGATCCGCCACACGCTCGGCGCCTCGTCGAAGCCGGTGACGACCGCGACCACCGTGTCGGTCTCGCGATCGGCGTCGAGTCCGATCACCGACATCACACCGAGCCGGCCGACTCCGACCGGTTCCACGCCACCGCCGCCGACGAACCGAAACCGGCGCCGGATGGTGCCGCCGAAGCGGCAGCCTGCCTACAGTTTCGGCTACGACTACTGGTCGTGCCGCCACGCCCGTCCCGCCCAGTAGTCCGGCAGGCCACCGGGAGCGCACCGGTCACTCTTCTTCGATCGACGGCAGGTCAGGCAGCGTCTTCTTGATTTCATCGACCCACTCCGTCAGGACGGCCATGGCCTCTTCCATGTCCTTGCTCGCCTCGATCTTGGCGACGAC
>CAYGKX010000457.1:0-3693 GCA_964350225.1 uncultured Rhodospirillaceae bacterium
CCCTCCAGTCCTTCGAGGCCCACGCCAGCGCCGGTGCCCCTGGACGAGACGGTGGATACATGATGCGGGGTCCCTACGCCCCGCGCACCCTGTCCGCCAGGGCCTCCGCGTCCTCCGGCAGCCGGTCGCCGCGCCACAGGACGTGCTGGTCGGGGCCGACGAGGATGTAGTCGGCGCCATACTGATCGCGCCATTCGCCGGGATCGACGGCAAGCCTATCGAGCGGAACACCAGTCGACCGGAAAGCGTCGGCCCAGCGGTCCGCCGCACCGGTTTCGCCCGAGAGGTCGAGCAGGGTGAAGTCGATGCCCAGCCGGTCGAACAGCGCGTCGTTCTTCCCCAGCCACATATGCGGCAACCGGTGGCCCGGCCGGGCGGTCGGCGCATAGGCCTCGCTGGTGTCCGCCGGCTCCGCCGTGCCGTCGGGAGTGACGAGGGCCGAGCCTTCGTAGCGGACGCCGAGGTGGATGCCGGGGATCAGAAATTCCCGCCGGGCATGGTCGGCCAGATGGACGCCGGTGCGGGCGCGCTCCTCCGCGCCCTCGGGCGTGTCCTTTTCGATCTCCGGCGTGGCCGGTGTCAGACCCACGCTGTCGGCAAAGGCCTTGGAGAAGGCGAGGTTGCGGGCGCCTGTCGGACGGCGGTCCGCTTCGTAGGTATCGAGAAGGCTGGCCCCGCCCCATCCGTTGACCACGGCGGCCAGCTTCCATGCGAGATTCACGGCGTCGTCGACCCCGGTATTCATGCCGAGACCGCCCGTCGGGGTGAAGAGATGCGCCGCGTCGCCGGCGATGATTGCCCGGCCGACACGGTACTTCTGGGCCAGCAGCCGGAAGCCCGCCTTCCAGGGTTCGGCCGATTTGACCTCGGCGATGCAGTCGACCCCGGCGCCGATCACCCGGCCGACCATCGCCCGCGCCTCGGCTTCGGTGTAGCGCCGCGCTTCGTCGATGCCGACATGGCAGACATACTCGTCCGCCCCGTCGATCGCGAGCATGAGCGAGCGGACCTCCGGGTTGACGGTCCAGTATTGCCAGGAGGGCGCGGGCCAGTGGACATTCGCGGGCGGCTTCATTCGCATGTGTACGGCCAGCATCGAACCGCCCATGAACAGCCGCACGATCCCGCCGTCTCCCTCATACTCGATGCCGAGACCCTTCCGCACGACGCTGGAGGCGCCGTCGCAGCCGACCAGCCAGTCGCCCTCGACGACCTCCTCCCGCCCACTGTCGACGTCCACGACGGTGCAACTCACCCGGTCGCCCCGGTCGGTGAACCCGACCAGCTTCCAGCCGTAACGTTTCTCGATCGAGGGGAAGTCGGCGAGCCGTTCATAGAGGGTCTGTTCGAGGAAGATCTGGGAGCCGCGCTGGGCCGGTTCGGGCGCCGCCCAGGGCCCCTCGCCCCGTCGATTCTCGGCCAGCGCCTCGCGCACCGTCGGGAGCCGGAGCCGCGCCAGTTCGTAGCCACAGACCCGCGTGAAATAGGTGACGTCGTTCGGATAGGTATCCGGCAGCCCCCGTTCGCGGAAGATCTGCGCGATACCGAGCCGGCGCAGATGCTCCATCGTCCGGGGACTGGTCGCGTTGGCCTTCGGCGCGGGCGACGGCCCCTTGCGGTCGTTCAGAAGAAGACACGGCACGCCGCGCCGGCCAAGTTCGAGGGCCAGAACCATGCCGACGGGCCCGGCGCCGGCGATGACGACGGGAAAGCGTTGTACGGAAGTATCGGTCACTCGGCGTCCCCGTTCGCTTCGGCGCGCAACTCGACCCGGCGGATCTTCCCGGAGATCGTCTTGGGCAGGGCCTCGCGGAATTCGATCTCGCGCGGATATTTGTAGGGCGCCGTTGTCTCCTTGACGAAGTCCTGGAGTTCCCTGACGAGCGCGTCGCCGGCCTCGTAGCCGCCGGCGAGCACGACATAGGCCTTCACGATCTCGCCGCGCATCTCGTCCTTCTTGCCGACCACGGCACTTTCGGCGACGGCGGGATGCTCGATCAATGCGCTTTCCACTTCGAAGGGGCTGATGCGGTAGCCGGCGGATCCGATCAAGTCGTCCGCCCGGCCGACAAACCAGATATAGCCATCGCCGTCACGGTAGGCCGTATCGCCCGTGTAGTACCACCCATCGTGGAAGCAGGCGCGGTTGGCCTCGTCGTCCTCGAAATACCCGGTGAAGAGACCGGGGGGCCAGGGATCGGTGAGGCGGATGGCGATATGGCCGACCTCCTCGTCGGGCAGGATCGTGCCGGCATCGTCGACGATGTCGACATCGAGGCCCGGGACGGGCTTGCCCATCGACCCCGGCTTGACCGGCAGGCCTGGGACGTTCGCCACGACATTCACCGTCTCCGTCTGGCCGTAGCCGTCATGCACCGTCGTGCCCGTCGCGTCGCGCCAGATCTTGATGACCTCGGGGTTGAGGGGCTCGCCGGCGCTGAAGGAATGCCGGATCGTGGAAACGTCGTAGGCCGACAGGTCGAGCTGCGCGAAGGCCCGGTAGACGGTCGGCGGTGCGCAGAAGGTCGTGACGCCGAGTTCCGCGACCAGTTTGAGATGCGCATCCGCGTCGAAGCCGGGGGCCGCGTTATAGAGGACGTTGGTCGCCCCCATCTCCCACTGGCCGAAGAGCATGCCCCAGGCGGCCTTGGCCCAGCCGGTGTCGGACAATGTCCAGTGAATGTCGTCCGGGCCCAGGTCCTGCCAGTAACGCGCGGTCAACGCGTGGGCGCGGGCATAGGCGTGGCTGCGCGGAACCATTTTTGGGAAAGCCGTCGTGCCGGAGGTGAAATAGGCGAGCATCGTCTCGTCCGCCGCCGTCGCCGGTATGGCGGCACGGTCGAGTATTCCGGACTGATCGTCCACGGCGGCCTCATAAGCCGTCCAGCCCGGCGCGTCGCCTCCAATGACGATCAAGGTCTTCAACGCCGGGCACCGGTCGCGTACCGCCTCGATCTTGTCGACATGGTCCGCTGTCACGATGGCGAGCTTCGCCCGGGACTTGTTCAGACGGTATTCGATGTCCTTCGGGCGCAGGAGATTCGTGCCGGGCATGGCGATGACGCCCAGCTTGATGCAGCCGACCATCGTCTCGTACCAGGCTGGCAGGCGCGGGATCATCATGAAGGCGAAATCGCCCTTGCCCGCGCCCAGCGACAGCAGCAGGTTGGCGAAGCGGTTCGACGCCGCCGACAGGTCGGCGAAGGTTGCCCGCGACCGGGCACCGGTGGTCGCGTCGGCAAAGATATAGGCCGGCTTCGCGGGCTCGTTCGCCGCCCGCCAGTCGATCACATCGAAGCCGAAATTATAATCGGCGGGCACATCCAGGGTCAGGCCGGCCCGCGCGGTGGCGTAGTCCGGCAATTCGATGGGGGGCATCGTCGTTTCCGTCCCGTTGTCTGACGTGTCTTATGTCTTGTCGTTTGACAAACGGCGTGCCCCCGATGCGCGGCCTCTGTCAAGGGCGGAGGCGCAATCCGGCCGGGCACCGCGCTTCAGGGGCCGTGAAACGGGGTCCTTCGGCCGGCGGCGGCGCCCTCCGCCTGGCGGCGAAGGCACACCCTCGATCTAGCCGTCCCGATCCGCCAGGTTGGCCTCGAGTAACGTCCGGATCTCATCCGGCATCGGGGCAGCCTTCCGCGTCTCGGGGTCGAAGAACACCTCGACTCCTTCCTGGGTGGCGTGCAGCTCGTG
>CAYGKX010000458.1:0-641 GCA_964350225.1 uncultured Rhodospirillaceae bacterium
ACCGAGACCGGGAACAGCGCCGGGCGGTGTGCACGATGCGGCCGCCGGCGCTTTCCATCAGCGGAGGAGTTGATCGATGGTCCAGGCGACGCGACGAGAGATTTTGATCGGTGCGGCGGCGGGCGCGGCAATTGCAAGCGTACCCGCCAGCGTGCGGGCAGCACCGGGCAAGCCGAAGAAGCTCACGGTCGGGACCCGGCAGATCGAGGTGCTGGGCAAGGCGGCCACGCGCTATGGCGTGTTTCAGGAAGACGGCACCTTTGGTGTTTTCCTGAACGAAGGCGACCTCTTCGATATCGAACTCGTCAACGGGATCAAGAAGCCGACCTCGGTCCACTGGCATGGCTTCATCGAACCCTGGCGGATGGACGGCGTCCCCAACCTGTCCGCCCCGCCAATCCCCGCCGGTGGCTCGCGCCGCATCACCTTCCCCGCCAAACCCGCGGGAACCCGCTGGATGCATTCCCACTTCGGGCTGCAGGAGCAGAACCTTCTCTCGGCCCCCTTCATCGTCCGCGAGAAGTCGGCCATCGAGGCCGAGACCCAGACGCGCGCCCGTGAGGTTCTGGCCAAGGTCCACGGCGGCGGCGACTTCGCCGAGCTCGCCAAGGCCCACAGCGACGACTTCACCGCCTCGCGCG
>CAYGKX010000458.1:651-3684 GCA_964350225.1 uncultured Rhodospirillaceae bacterium
GCCATCAAGGCCGGCCTCCAGGAAGTCGTCGTCATGCTCGACGACTTCACCTGGAAGACGCCCGAGGAAGTGTTCAAGGGGCTGCGCACCGCCAAGATGGCGATGGGCGGTAACCAGGACAAGGGCAAGCCCGACCTGAACGACGTCGACTATGACGCGGTGCTCGCCAACGAGCGCACGCTGGACGATCCGGAAGTCGTGCGCGCCGACGCCGGTTCGACCGTCCGTCTGCGCATCATCAATGCCGGCGCGTCGTCCAACTTCACGATCACGCTGGGCAGCGCCGGCGGCACGCTCATCGCGGTGGATGGAGAGCCGGTCCGGCCCATCAAGGGGAATGGCTTCCCCATCGCGATCGCCCAGCGGCTCGATCTACTCGTCGAAATGCCCAAGGGGGGCGGCACCATACCCGTTCTCGCCTCTGTCGAGGGATCGAAGCTGCGCGCGGGCATTGTCCTCGCGACCAAGGGGGCAACCGTCGCCAGGATACCCGTAAGCGCGCCCCAGGACGGGCCGCGCAACACCCTTGCCCTCGAACGCCGCTTGCGTCCCGTCACACCGCTCGCCCCGCGCAAGGCCGACCGGACCTTCACGGTCGACCTGACAGGTACGATGCAAGGCTATGTCTGGAACATGGCGACCGACGGGCTTCCGGGCATGCCGGTATCGGCCATGAAGGGCGACCGGGTCGAGGTCGAGATGCGCAACAAGACCCCAATGGCCCATCCGATGCACCTGCACGGACATGTCTTCCAGGTCGTCGCGATCGACGGCCAGCGGTTCGACGGGGCGATGCGCGACAGCGTGCTGGTCCCGCCGAAGCGGAGGGTCACTTTCGCCTTCGACGCGACCAACCCGGGCCTCTGGGCCTTCCATTGCCACAACATGTACCACCTCGCGGCGGGCATGTTCACGACGATGGTTTATCGGAATTTGGGTTAGAGCCGACTGGCGCTGACCGTCCGGGTCAGCTCATCTTGGAATAGTCGGGCGGGCGTTTCTCAAGGAACGCCCGCATCGTCTCCCGCGCCTCGGGCGAGGCCAGCTGGTCGGTGAAGACCTCGCCCTCGATGAGGATGCGATCCGCCGCGTCCTCCGCGGGCCGGCGCATGAGCGCCTTGGCGCGTCGAAGCGCGCCCGGTGCCTTCGCGGCGAGCCGGACGGCCGTTTCCATCGCCGTCTCCAGCGGGTCCTCGGCCACCGCATTGACGAACCCGTCCGCGACAGCCCGCTCCGCGCTCATCTTTTCGCCGAGAAGCAGGAGCTCGGCCGCCCGCGCCCGGCCGACCAGCGCCGGGACCGTGAGGCTCGATGCGAATTCCGGCACGACCGCCAGGTCGACGAACGGCATGTGGAGATAGGTGCCCGGCGCCGCATAGACGAAATCGCAATGAAGCAGCATCGTCGTCCCGATGCCGACACCGGCACCGTTCACGGCGGCAATCACCGGCTTGTCGAGGGCCATCAGGGCGCGCATGAAATCGAACGCCGGCCGTTCCTCGTCGCCCGTGCCGTGGGCGAGGAAATCCTGGAGATCGTTGCCGGAAGTGAAGAAATCGCCCGTGCCGGTCAGTACGACGGCACGTACGTCGCCGTCCTCGCCCGCCCGATGAAGCGCGGCGGCCAGTGCACGGTACATGGCGCGGGTTAGCGCGTTCTTCTTGGCGGGCCGGTCGAGCCGGACTGTCAGGATACGATCCTGAAGCGAGACCTTCACATCGTCGGTGGCGGCCTCGGAGGCAGCGGGCGCATCGTCGGGCATGGCGGTTTCCTCTCCGCTTGGGATCAGCCCCAGACGTCCTGGGCGACCCGCATGATGAGTTCCAGTTTGCGCTTCGTATCGTCCTCGGTCACGACCTGGCCGCTGCCGCCGACCGACGAAAAGCCGCATTGCGGCGCCAGGGCGAGCTGGTCGAGCGGCAGATGCTTCGACGCCGCGTCGATCCGGCGCTTCAGGTCGCCCTCGTCTTCCAGCTCCGGCGTTTTGGTGCTGACCAGGCCAAGTGCCGCGATCTTGCCCTTCGAGACGAACCGCAACGGTTCGAAGTCCCCGGAGCGGGGCGTGTCGTATTCCAGCAGGAAGACATCCGCATTCATGCCCGCGAAACAGGCTTCGGCAATCGGCTCGTAGCCGCCCTCCGCCATCCAGGCACCCTTGAGGTTGCCGCGGCACATGTGGACGCCAATCGTCATGTCGTCGGGGCTGTCCGCCACGACGTCGTTGAAGAGATCGACATAGCGGCGGGTGAGCGCATCCGGGTCCTCGCCCCGGGCGAAGACGTCGGCCCGCACCTCGTCGTCGCAGTTGCATGGCACAGCCGTGTCGTCGAACTGGACATAGCGGCAGCCCGCGGCGATCAGTTCCGCCATCTCGTCGCGATAGATGCCCGCGAGATCGGCGTAATAGTCCTCGATGTCCGGATAGACCGCCTCGTCGACGGCCCGGGGGCCGAGAAAGAAGTGCATCACGTCGGGGGCCGCGAGGGTGACCTTGGGCACGCCGCGGGTCACGACCTCCTTCAGGAAGGCGTAGTCCTCGCCGACGATCGGGTGTTTCCGGCGCAGCTTTTCCTTCGCATAGGGAGACGCGGCGACCCCCTTCTTGCCGTCCTCGTCCCGGAAGCCGAGGGTCCCTTCGCGCAGTCCGAAGCCGTCGATCGAATCGATAACGCCGGCCGACCAGCCGCGGCGGCGGAGCTCCCCGTCCGTGCCCGACGGAAGGCCGATATCTTCCTGGAAGGCGACGATCGCCCGGACGGCATCGTCCTGGACCCGGCGAAAGGCATCTGCGTCCATGTCGCCGGCCCGGAAGGCCCGCGCCGCCTGCAGGAGGTTCTCCGGCCTTACGAAACTGCCGACATGCTCCACCCGGTAGGGTGGACCGGGCCGATCGAGGTGCGCGTGGCCGCCGCCACCCGCCCGACTGTCAGGCACGGGACAGCGTCCCGGTCATCTCCGCGACCCAGTCGGCATCCACACCGGGCAGGCTCTCGAGCTCCGATCCCGCCTCTGTCGCTGTCTGGATAACGCCTT
>CAYGKX010000459.1:0-3675 GCA_964350225.1 uncultured Rhodospirillaceae bacterium
GCTGGATGCGAAGGTGATCGGTTCCGATCCGCGCGCCGATCTGGCGCTCCTGAAGGTCGAATCGTCCAAACCTCTGCCGCATGTCAAATGGGGCGACTCGTCCAAGATGCGCATCGGCGAGAGCGTCGTTGCCATCGGCAACCCCTTTGGCCTGGGCGGCACCGTCACCACCGGGATCATCTCCGCGCGCAAGCGCTACCTGCGTAACTTCGGGGGACAGCCGGGTTCGTCCTTCGTCGACTTCCTGCAGACCGACGCGGCCATCAACAAGGGCAACTCGGGCGGTCCGCTCTTCAACCTGAAGGGCGAGGTGATCGGCATCAACACGGCGATCTATTCCCGCCAGGGCACCAATGTCGGCATCGCCTTCTCGGTGCCGTCGAACCTGGCGGAGCCGATCCTCCAGCAGCTCAAGAAATACGGCCGCACCCGTCGCGGCTGGCTGGGCGTGCATATCCAGGGCGTGACCGAGGATATGGCCAAGAGCCTGAACCTGCCGGCCGCCAAGGGCGCACTGGTCGCCAACGTCGTGCCGAACGGGCCGGCGGCCCAGGCGGGCGTGCTGCGCGGCGACGTCATCGTCAAGTTCGACGGCAAGGAGGTCTCCGACCAGAACCGCCTGCCGCAGATCGTCGCGGCGACCGAGGTCGGCAAGTCGGTCAAGATGCTCGTCATCCGCAAGGGGCGGGAAAAGGTCCTCGACGTGAAGCTCGGCGAGCTGGAGAAGGCGCAGCAGACCGGTCTGGTCAAGACGCCGGTCCAGAAGCGGGCGGATACGCAGCGGGCGCTCGGCCTGCGCTTTTCGGCCGTTACTCCGGCGTTGAAGCAGCGCTACAACCTGGGCGACGTCAAGTCGGGCGTCGTGGTCACGGCGGTGAACCCGCAAAGCCAGGCGGCCGAGGAAGGCCTGCGTCCGGGCGATGTGATCGCCGAGGTCGACCTCGTCGAGGTCAAGACCCCCAAGGATGTCGTCGACCGTGTCGCCAAGGCGCGTGCGAGCAAGAAGCGGGCGGTCATGCTGATGATCGTGCGCGGCGAGAACCGCCAGTATGTGGCGCTTCGCCTGACGTCGGGCGGCCAGCAGCAGCGGTAGCCGCAGCCGTCACATCTCCTTCGCGGAAACGGGGCGCCCCAGGGCGCCCCGTTTTTCGTTCATGCGGATGCGATGGATCCGGCTGCCGGACGGTCATGCCGCGGCGAATTCGTCCTGGCGGATGCCCTGCATATAGAGAAGCGCGGTCAGGTCGCCATGGTCGATCCGGACATCGGCGGCGGCCGCGACGGCCGGCTTCGCCCGGAAGGCGATGCCAAGTCCAGCGGCGGCGATCATGTCCAGGTCGTTGGCCCCGTCACCGACCGCCATCGCCGCGTCCGGCCCGATGCCGAGCCGGCCGGAAATCTCAACCAGTTTCGACTTCTTGCCCTGCCGGCCGATCAGGGGCTCGCGCAACTGGCCGGTGACGATGCCGTCCCGGAGCACCAGGACATTCGCGTGGTGTTCGTCGAAGCCGAGCCGGTCCGCGACCCAGCTTGCGAACACGTCGAAGCCGCCGGACACGAGGGCCGTGTGGATGCCGGTGGCGCGGCAGGTGGCGATCAGGGCCGCCGCGCCGGGCATCAACTGGATGCGCTCGCAGGCCGCGACGAGAAAGTCCTCCTCCAGCCCGCCAAGCAGCGCGACCCGTTCGGTCAGGGCCGGGCGGAACCCGATCTCGCCCAGCATCGCCCGCCGCGTGATGTCGGCGACGCGGGCCTCGATCCCCAGATAGCGGGCGAGTTCGTCGACCATCTCGTTGACGATGATGGTCGATTCCATGTCTGCGAGGAGGAGGCGCTTGCGGCGTCCCTCCACCGGCTGTACCACCCTGTCGATGGGATAGGTCCCGATGGCCCGTTCCAGGATGTGATGGACGGCTTCCGGATCGGCGCTGTCGACGAAGATGTCGCAGGCAATGTCCGGCGCCAGCCAGTCCGGCGCGCTGACCGTTCGGGACAGGCCGCTCAAAGCGCGCCGCGCCGTATCGGCGACGCTCGGCAGCAGCCGCGGCCGGGCCGGGTCGGAAATCAGGGTGGCGACGAGGCGCATCGGAAGCGAAATGGGGCCGGTGGAAGGCGCGTCGGGGCGAAGGCGGGCGGACTGTAGGAAAAGCGATGCTGCACCGCAAGAAGCAAAGTGCTGCAGGAAGGGACATGGCGTCGCACCCCGTGATCGTCGTCGCGGGGCCGACCGCGTCCGGCAAATCCGCCGCGGCGCTGGCCATCGCCCGGGCGTTCGGCGGCACGGTCGTCAACGCCGACAGCATGCAGGTCTATCGCGACATGGCGATCCTGTCCGCGCGGCCGACGGCGGCGGAGATGGGCAGCGTGCCGCACCGTCTCTATGGCGTCCTCGACGCGGCAGAGCGCTGTTCGGCGGGACGCTGGCTGGGCCTCGCCGAACGCGCGATCGACGGCATCCACGCGGCAGGGGGGCTGCCGGTCGTCGCCGGCGGAACGGGGCTCTATCTCAAGGCGCTTGCAAACGGGATCGCGCCCGTGCCCGACATTCCAGACCGGGTCCGCGCGGTCGCCCGGGCCCGCCATGCCGAAATGGGCGGTGCGGCCTTTCACGCCGAACTCGCCGCGCGCGACCCGGAGGCCGGGCAGCGGTTGTCGCCGACCGATCCGCAGCGCCTGATCCGCGCCTGGGAAGTGGTGGAGGCGACAGGCCGCTCGCTTTACGACTGGCAGCGCATGCCGCCGCCGCGCGACGGATACGACCCCGCGCGCTATCGCTTTATGTCGCTTCTCCTCATGCCAGACCGCGCAGATCTCTATGCCGCCTGCGACCGGCGCTTTAGCCGGATGATCGACGCGGGCGCGGTGGCCGAAGTGGCTGCGTTGCGGGCCCGCGGCCTCGACCCGGACCTGCCGGCGATGAAAGCGGTCGGCGTTCCCGAAATCCTCGGCTATCTCGCCGGCACCCGGGGGCGGGGGGGCATGATCGAGAAGGGCCAGCAGGCCACCCGGCGCTACGCAAAACGCCAGTACACCTGGTTCGGGAAACAAATGGAAAGTGACTGCCGGGTAGCAGAGAAATTTTCGGAAAGTGTTTTGGAAAAAATCTTTCCAAAAATTCGCGATTTTCTGTTGACCCGCTAAAGTCGAAGGCTTAGGTAAGGCCCCGTGGCCGCCGCGACACGGCCTTCTCCCCTATCGTTGCCGTCTTCCGCCGCCTGGAAGCAGGCGGCGTTTTCGCGTTTTGGCCCGGCCGGGCCCTCGGCGCGCGGTTCGGGAAGGGTGTTGCGGTCGCATCCGGCGGCCGGTCCGCGAATGACAGGAGTAGGATATGTCCAGCGAGCAGTTGACGGGATCGGAAATCGTCCTGCGCGCCCTGGTCGACCAGGGCGTCGAGGTCATCTTCGGTTACCCCGGCGGCGCCGTGCTGCCGATTTATGACGCGATCTTCCAGCAGAACTCGCTGCGCCATGTCCTCGTACGGCAGGAGGGCGGGGCCGTCCATGCGGCGGAGGGTTACGCGCGCTCGACCGGGAAGGTCGGCGTCGTGCTGGTGACCTCCGGCCCGGGTGCGACCAACGCCGTGACCGGCCTGACCGACGCCCTCATGGACTCGATCCCGATCGTCTGCCTGTGCGGCCAGGTGCCGACCCACCTGATCGGCAACGACGCCTTCCA
>CAYGKX010000460.1:0-3673 GCA_964350225.1 uncultured Rhodospirillaceae bacterium
TGCCCCCTCGACGTCTCGGGCTTCTCCTTCGCCGGGGTCCCCGGTGTCGTCATCCGTATGGGTCGGGAGATGGCGGAGATCGAGGTCGAGGGCGACCTGGTCAGCGCCGGTGCGGGCGCCTCCGACGTCAAGGTCGCCGCCGCCGCGCGCGACGCGGGCCTCACGGGCCTCGAGTTCCTGTCCGGCATTCCCGGCACCATCGGCGGCGCGGTGCGCATGAACGCCGGTGCCTATGACGACGAGATCGCCGACATCCTGGTCGAGTGCAAGGCGCTGGACCCCGACGGCAATGTCCACAAGCTGCATGCCGGGGAGATGGGCTTCAGCTATCGTCACGCATCGGTGCCTGAAGGCTGGATCTTTACCAACGCCGTCCTGCGCGGCCGCCCCGACGACCGCGACGCCATTTCGCTCCGCATGCTGCGGATCCGGGAACTGCGCGAGCAGAGCCAGCCACTGCGCACCCGAACGGGCGGGTCGACCTTCAAGAACCCCGAGGGAAACAAGGCCTGGAAGCTGGTCGACGAGGCCGGTTGCCGGGGCCTGCGCATCGGTGGCGCGATCGTGTCGCCCAAGCACACGAACTTCCTGATCAATACCGGCGACGCAACAGCGGGCGACCTGGAGCTTCTGGGCGAGGAAGTCCGGCGCCGCGTCTTCGACAGGTTCGGCATCGAACTTCAGTGGGAGATCAAGCGCATCGGCGTCGCGGCCAAACCGCCCGCAGCGGGAGGGCATGGCTGATGGCGAAGCGGGTCGCTGTCCTGATGGGCGGATTCTCTTCTGAGCGGGAAGTCTCCCTCTCCTCGGGCGAAGGCTGTATCGGCGGGCTGGAGCGCGCGGGCTACGACGTCTACGCGATCGACGTCACGCGCGACATTCCCGCGCTCATCGCGGCGCTGGATCCGAAGCCGGACGTCGTTTTCAACGCGCTGCACGGCCCCTTCGGCGAGGATGGTCGCATCCAGGGCCTCCTCGACATGATGGAGATCCCGTACACCCACTCCGGCGCCCTCGCCTCCGCCATCGCCATGGACAAGGCGATCAGCCGCTTCCTGTTCCATGACGCGGGCGTGCCCCTCGCGCCCGGCTACGTCATCACCAAGGAAAAACTCCTCGCCCACAAGGAACCGGCGCGCCCGTATGTAGTGAAGCCCCTGAACGAAGGCAGTTCGGTCGGTGTCACCCTCGTTTTCGAGGGCGACAATATCTCGCTGACCGAGGCCGCCGACGCCATTCCGGACGGCGGGACGGCCATCATCGAAGCCTTCATTCCCGGCCGCGAGATCCAGACCGCCGTCATGGGCGACACGGCGCTGGGCGCCATCGAGATCCGCACGGACCGGCGATTCTACGATTACGTCGCCAAATATACGCCCGGCGCGTCGACCCATTACATGCCCGCGCCGATTCACCCCGACGCTTACGAGGAATGCCTCGCCGTCTCGGTCGAGGCGCACAAGGCGCTGGGCTGCCGGGGCGTGAGCCGGGTCGACCTGCGCTACGACGACACCGAAGGCGAACCCGGCAAATTCTACGTCCTGGAGGTCAACACACAGCCGGGCATGACGCCGACTTCCCTCGTGCCCGAGATCGCCGAGCATGCCGGGATCTCCTTCGAGGCGCTTGTCTCCTGGATGGTGGAGGACGCCCGATGCGACGGCTGAGCGACCAGGAACTGAACGCGCCGCGTCCGGCGCCCGTGCCCCGTTCGCGGCAGCAGCGCGAGGCGGCGCCCGCCCCCGCAGCCAAACCGGCACCGACGGCAAGGCGGGTCGAGACGACGACGGCCGCCGCACTGCCCACGGCGACACCGCGGATCGAACCGGGCTTCCAGCCGGCCACCGAAACCCGGCCGGAGCAGGACGTTGTCCGGGAGCCCGACATCGAGACCCGCCGCGAGCCAGAGGCCGATATCCCGGCCGATGTCAGTCCAGGGGACATCATCGCCCGGGCAGCCTCCACCATGAAGGAGGACAAGGAAACCCGGGACATTCGGGAGCAGTATACGCCGGAGCTGGACCTCGATACCGAGGACGAGCCCTGTGCGCCGCTGCCCATGGCCCGCCCCAATCACCGCGCCCGGCGGCGCGTTCAGCTTGCCATGTCGCGCGTCCGCAAGACGGCGCGCGCACTGCGCTATGCACCGGTCGCCCTCGTCGCCCTGGGGGTGCCCGTCTGGCTGTGGCAGGCCGGGCACATCGAGGCCGCCCATAACTACCTGCTGCGCCAGACCGATGCGGCGGCAAGCGAGGTGACGGACGCCCTGGAACTCCGCGTCGCCGGCATGCGGGTCGACGGTGCCGAGATGACCGGCATCAAGGCCATCGGCAAGGCCCTCTCGGTCCAGCCCGGCGATTCGATCCTGTCGCTCGACCTGCATGCCGCCCGGGCACGCATCGCCGAATTGCCTTGGGTCCTGCGCGTCGAAATCGAGCGTCATCTGCCCGGACAGCTGCATATCCGCATCGTCGAGCGCACGCCGGTCGCGCGGCTGCGCGGCATCGGCCGGACGGCCCTGATCGACACGGGCGGCGCCGTCATCGACACGAACGTCAAGGGCGACCGGCGCTTCGCCCATCTGCCGCTTCTGTCCGGCGACAATGCCGAAGTCGCGGCACCGGCGCTGATGAAGCTTCTGTCACGCCACCCGAAGCTCGGGCGGCGGGTGATCGCCGCCCACTATCAGGGGCGGCGGCGCTGGGACCTGAAGTTCGATACGGGCGCCATCCTGCTTCTGCCGGAGACGCACACCTCCGCCGCCTGGGATCGCTTCGTCCTCTATGCGGCGCGCCACGGCCTGCTCAATCGCAAGGCACGTCATATCGACATGCGGCTGCACGACCGCATGGTCATTCGTTTGGATCAACCGGAACCCCCCAAGGCACCGCCCGCCAAGACCAAGCGGCGCCGCAAGGGACGCAATGGATAGGGTCGTCTGGGAATGACTTTAAAGGAGAAGAAACTGGTCAAGCCGCGCAGCGGCCTCGTCGCGGCGCTCGACATCGGCTCGAGCAAGATCGCCTGCTTCATCGCGCGGCTGGACGAGGCCGGCCGCCCGACCGTGGTGGGCGTTGGCCACCAGCCCTCGCGCGGCATCCGTGCCGGCGCCATCGTCGACATGGAGGCGGTGCGCGACGCCATCGTGAACGCGGTCCATACGGCGGAACACATGGCCGACGACACGGTGCGCCATGTCGTCGTCAACCTGACCTGCGGCCGCCCGCGCTCCGAGACCCTGGGGATCGAGGTCTCCATCGCGGGGCATGAGGTCGCCGGCAGCGACGTCCGCCGCGTTCTGGACCAGGGCCGGCAGTTCGACGGCCTGCACGACCGGGAGCTGATCCATACCATCCCCGTCGGGTTCCGTATCGACGGCAATCGCGGCATCCGCGACCCGCGCGGCATGTTCGGCGACCGCCTCGGCGTCGACATGCATGTCGTCTCCGCGGACATCGGCCCCGTCCGCACCCTCGCGACCTGCATCGCCGGATGTCATCTGGACGTCGACAGCTTCGTCGTCACGCCCTATGCCGCCGGCCTCGCCTGCCTGGTCGAGGACGAGATCAGTCTGGGCGCGACGGTCATCGACATGGGCGGCGGCACGACCACCATCGCCGTCTTCGACGACGACATGGTCGTCCATACCGAAACCATCGGCGTCGGCGGCAAT
>CAYGKX010000461.1:0-3668 GCA_964350225.1 uncultured Rhodospirillaceae bacterium
CGGTGATGGTCTTGACGACGACCTGCAGCACCTGGCCTTCCTTGAGGTTCTGCACCAGCTCGGCGCGGGCCTCCTCGCGGGTCTCCTCGAGAACGGCGCGGCGCGAAACGACGATGTTGCCGCGCTGGCGATCCATCTTGAGGATCTGGAAGGGCTGCGGGGTGTTGAGAAGCGGGGTGACATCGCGCACCGGGCGGATGTCCACCTGGCTGCCCGGCAGGAAGGCGACGGCGCCGTTCAGGTCGACCGTGAAGCCGCCCTTGACGCGGCCGAAGATCTGGCCGGTGACGCGCTGGTTGTCGTTGAAGGCTTTCTCAAGCTGCTCCCACGCTTCCTCGCGGCGCGCCTTCTCGCGCGACAGAACGGCCTCGCCGTTCACATTCTCCATACGCTCGACATAGACGTCGACCTTGTCGCCCGGCTTGATCTCGGATTCGGAGCCGAATTCCTTGAGGGCGACCCGGCCCTCCGACTTCAACCCGACGTCGATCACGGCCATGTCGTTGTCGACCGCGATCACGCGGCCGTTGACGACCCGGCCCTCGAAGCGTTCGGCGTCGCCGAAGCTCTCGTCGAGCATCGCGGCGAAGTCCTCGTCGGAGGGGAGTGTTTCGGTTTGAGTGTTGGCATTCATACGGTTAGGTCCCTTTGACGTCGGCGACCTTGGCCGGTTCGTGGCTTTGCGCTTCCCCGCGACCGCAATGCGCGGATTTGGGGCCGGGCCAGGAAAGGCGCTTCGATAGTCGCTGACGATCGGTTCCCGGCCGCCCTCCCCATGGGTGATGTCCCATCTGGGGGTTCCGGCCGCCGGGTCTTATGCGGCGTCCAGACCGGTCTTGTCGCGGATGATCGCCAGGGCTGTGTCGAAAACGGCATCGGCATCCATGTCGCTGGTATCCAGCGTCACGGCGTCTTCCGCCGGCTTCAAGGGGGCGATCGACCGTTCCCGGTCGCGGGCGTCGCGTGCCTGCATGTCCCGCAGGACGGCGGCATGTATAGCGTCCAGGCCCCGTCCCTGCAACTCTTTGACTCGTCTCATCGCCCTTACTTCGTCCGATGCGACGACATAGAGTTTCACGTCCGCGTCGGGGCAGACCACGGTCCCGACATCGCGCCCGTCGAGAACCGCACCGGCCGCCCCGCCGGGGGGATGGGCGGCAAAGCGCCGCTGAAAATCGAGCAGGGCGGCACGCACGCCGTCGATCGCGGCAACCTTGGAGGCCGCCTGCGCGACCTCGTCCGTGCGCAGGGCCGGGTCGTGCAGCTCTTCCGGAGACAGCGCCGCGGCGGCCGCCGTCGCAACCGCCGGATCCGCCGGGTCGCCCCCGGCGCGCAGGACCTTGCGGCCGACGGCGCGATAGATCGCCCCCGTATCCAGATGCGCGAACCCGAAGTGGGCGGCGAGACGCTTGGCCAGGGTTCCCTTGCCCGACGCCGCGGGGCCGTCGATGGCGATAACGGTCATGACGTCGCTTCGATGCTGGCGCCGAGACCGTTCATCAGCGCGGCGAAGCCCGGGAAGCTGGTGTCGATCATCGCCCCGTCGTCGACCGTCACGGCCCGGTCGCAGGCGAGGCCGAGGACGAGGAAGCTCATGGCGATGCGGTGGTCCATGTGCGTGGCGATACGGGCATCCGGGTCAGGGCCGGGCGGCGGTCCGGCGCAGCCCTCGATGGCCATCCAGTCGGGCCCGTCCTCGACGGACACGCCGCACAGCCGCAGGCCGTCGGCGACGGCGGCCAGACGGTCGCTTTCCTTGACCCGCAGTTCGCCGACCCCCTCGAAGACTGTCCGGCCGGTCGCGCAGGCAGCCGCGGCCGCGAGGATCGGGAATTCGTCGATCATCGACGGGACGCGCGACGCCGGGACCGTGACGCCGGTCAGGGCCGCGCTACCGACCCGCAGGTCGGCGACCGGTTCGCCGGACGCATCGCGTGGCGCGTCCTCGATGATTTCCGCCCCCATTTCCCGCAAGGTGGTGAAAAGACCCGTGCGAAGCGGGTTCAGGCAGACGCCCGGCAGGACGACCTCGGAGCCCGGGACGATCAGGGCCGCGACCATCGGGAAGGAAGCCGAGGAGGGGTCTGCGGGGACGACGATCGGCCGGGCGGCCAGCTCCGGCTGCCCCTCGAGCGCGATCGCGCGACCGTCGGCGCCGTCCTCGATCCGGAGGGCCGCCCCGAAATGGCGCAGCATCCGCTCCGTGTGATCGCGGGTCGGCTCCGGCTCCACCACGCGGGTCTCGCCCGGCGCGTTCAGACCCGCCAGCAGGATGGCCGACTTCACCTGGGCGGAGGCGACGGGAAGGGTGTAGTCGAGCGGCATGGCCATGTCCGCCCCGGTCACCGTCACGGGCAGCCGGCCGCCCTCGCGCGCGACGAAGGTCGCGCCCATCCGGGTCAGGGGATCGATCACCCGCGCCATGGGCCGGCGGCGGAGGGAGGCATCGCCGGTGACGATGGCGGTCACGGGCGCGGTCGCGAGCAGGCCGAGGAGCAACCGCGCGCCGGTGCCGGAATTGCCCATGTCGAGGATGTCGGCGGGATCGGCAAAGCCGCCCACCCCGACGCCCCAGACATGCCAGATACCGTCGCCGTCGCGCGTCACCTCGGCCCCCAGGCCGGCGACGGCCGCGGCGGTCGCCCGGACGTCGTCGCCTTCCAGAAGTCCCTCGATCACGGTTTCCCCCACCGCGCTGGCACCGATCAGCAGTGCTCGATGGGAGACCGATTTGTCGCCGGGCACCGCCGCGCGGCCGGAAAGGCCGCCGCCGCCCCGCATCGGCTGCGCCGCGAGGGGGCGTGCCGGCGCATCGGCATGCGCGGAACTCTGGGCATCGGCGTTACTTTGAACGGGGGAGGACGGCGGCAAGACGGAGCTCGAATTTTGCGGCTGGCTGAGACGGAAGGCGCGAGGACGGCACGTCCTGCGCGGCGCCCTCGTATCACAGCTTCGGGAATGGGGGAAATTTGCTTTTGACATGGTGCGGCGGACATGGCAAACGGCGCGCCCTGACTGACCTGCCCGTTCGGCCCCGCCCGTCCGGCCGGTCGCGGAACCGAACCGCCGGGCACCCTCGGGCGCCCGGCACGCAACGGCCAGAGCACGCAACGGCCAGACGAGGTGTCTTCCGTGGCAAATCCTGAACTTGGCAAGAAACGGACCTGCCCCAGCTGCGGCGGTCGCTTCTACGACCTCACCAAGTCGCCCGCTGAATGTCCCTATTGCGAGACGGTCTTCAATCCCGAGGAGATCGGCCGCACCAAACGGACAAAGACGCCGGCGCCCGTGGTTGAGGCCGAAAAGAAGAAGAAGGCGGCTCCCGTCAAGGACGATGACGACGACGATCTTCTGGACGTCGATGTCGACGACGACGGCGACGACGATGACGACGACGAAGTCGACAGCGATGTCATCGAGGACACCTCCGACCTGGGCGAGGACGACGACGACATGGCCGAGGTCATGGACAATGTCGACAGGAAGGACAGCGACTGACACCCGGTCGCTGGGACTGGTCCGAAACTTGTTGCGTTATCCGGGCTAACCTATGTAAACACTACGCCCGCCGCCGCCGGGGCTTCGACCTTCGGCGGGCGGCGGGTTTCCCGTGCGGGGCCGTAGCTCAGTTGGGAGAGCGCTTGAATGGCATTCAAGAGGTCAGGGGT
>CAYGKX010000462.1:0-3651 GCA_964350225.1 uncultured Rhodospirillaceae bacterium
ATGGACACGGTCGGCAACAAGGCGGCGAAGGCGGAGATCGCGATGATCAAGGTCGTCGCGCCCAACATGGCGCAGCGGGTCATCGACCGGGCGATGCAGGTCCATGGCGGCGGCGGTCTGACCAGCGACTTTCCGCTCGCCCACATGTGGACCTGGGCCCGCATCCTGCGCCTCGCCGACGGCCCGGACGAGGTCCACACCAACCAGGTCGCCAAGCTGGAGCTCGCTAAGCACGTGTCGCGCTAGGGTCGGGCGGAAGCCGCTCTCTCCCCCTTACCATTGGCGCGGGTCGTCTCAAGGCCACCATGCCGATGGGGGCGATTGATTGACAGCATTTGCCGCCTTGCTCCCGCGGCGTCGAGCGCGTAAACGGATCGGCTCGCCACCCGGCGGGCCCGGGCGCGAAACGAGCGTTGCCGGTGTCCATCGCCGTGGAGGGCAGGCATGACCGTTGCCGCCGAAAACCCATCGGCTTATGACGGCAAGGCGCTCGCGCTCGTGCTGCTGGCGCTGTGCGAACTGGCGGCGATCTCGCTCTGGTTCTCGCTGACCGTCGCCGTGCCCTCCCTGGTGCGCGAGTTCCCGTTGTCCAATGTCCAGGTGGCGCTCCTGACCAGCATGGCCCAGGGCGGTTTCGTCGTCGGCACCCTGATCAGCGCCGTCCTCGGCCTGGCCGACCGGCTGGACCCGCGCCGTTTCTTCCAGATCTGCGCCCTCGTCGGCGCCGCCGCCACCGCGCTGCTGCTCGTCGTCGATCCGGGCACCTTGCCGTCGCATCTGCTGCGCTTCGTCACCGGGCTCAGCATGGCCGGCGTCTATCCCGTCGGCATGAAGATCGCGGCCGGCTGGGCGAAGCGCGACATGGGTCTCCTGATCGGCCTTCTGGTCGCAGCCCTGACAGTGGGGTCGGCCGCGCCGAACCTGGTCATGGGCCTGGGCTCGGTCGACTGGCGGCTGACGGTATCGGTCGCCGCGGTCGCCGCGCTGGGCGCCGGCATTCTCGTCCGTTTCATCCGCCTTGGCCCCAACGCCGCCATCGCCCGCAGGTTCGACATGCAGTCGGCGCTTCTCGCCTGGCGCTCCCGGCCGCTCCGCTTCGCGAACGGCGGCTATCTCGGCCATATGTGGGAGCTCTATGCCATGTGGGCGTGGCTCCCGGTCTTCCTTGCCGCCGCCTTTACCCGGCAGATGGCGCCGGCCGCCGCCGACCTCTGGGCGCCCGTCGCGGCCTTCGCGGCCATCGGTCTCGGGGGCGCGCTGGGGGCCGCGGGCGGGGGCTGGTACGCCGACCGGCTGGGCCGCACGACCGTGACGATGGCCGCGATGGCGGTCAGCGGACTGTGCGCGGCGACCGTCGGCTTCTTCTTCGACGCGAGCCCTGTCCTGCTGTTCCTCGTCTGCGTCCTCTGGGGCGCGTCGGTCATTGCCGACTCAGGTCAGTTCTCCGCCAGCGTCGCTGAGCTGTCCCGGCCCGATACGGTCGGCACGATGCTGACCGTCCAGACCTGTGCCGGCTTCCTCCTGACCATGATCACGATCCACCTGATGCCCTATGTCGTCGATCTCGTCAGCTGGCGCTGGGCTTTCGCCTTCCTCGCCGTCGGCCCGGCCCTTGGCATCTGGTCGATGGCACGGCTGAGAGCGGAGCCGGAGGCCGTGCGTCTCGCGAACGGGAAACGCTAGCCGACGACCTGTGCGATCGCGCGGCCGACATCGGCGATCGCCGCGTTGCGGGCGGCGAAGCTGGCCCTTGTCTGGGTCAGGTAGACGACCGCGATGACCGGTTTCCGCCCTGGCGGCCAGATCACGGCGATATCGGCGTTGGTGCCATATCCGCCGCCGCCGGTCTTGTCGCCGATGCGCCAGTCCTTCGGAATGCCGGCCTTGAGTTTCGCCCCGCCGGTCGTATTGGCGAGCATCCAGTGGACGAGTTGCAGGCGGGACGCGTGGGAGAGGACGTCGCCGAAGACAAGTTTTCTCAGGTTCCCCGCCATCGCCGCCGGCGAGGTCGTGTCCCGAGGGTCGCCCGGCGTTCCCTCGTTGAGCGCCGTCTCCCACCGGTCGAGCCGGGTGACATCGTCGCCGAGCGACCGGGCATAGGCGGTGAAGGCCGCCGGGCCGCCCAGGCTCTTCAGGATCAGGTTGGCCGCCGTGTTGTCGCTCTGTGTCACCGCCGCCTTGCAGAGCGCCGCCAGGGTCATGCCGTTGCCGCCGGCGTGCTTCTTCGTTTCCGGCGAGTAGGTAACGAGATCCGCCCTGGTGAAGCGGATGAGGCGGTCGAGCCGTTCCTGCCCCCCGTCGACCCGCGCCAGGACGGCCGCGCTCGCCAGCAGCTTGAAGGTGCTGCACATGGGGAACCGCTCGTCCGCGCGCTGTCCCCAGGACTGTCCTGTCCCAAGGTCGTGGATCGACGCCCCGACCCGGGCGCCCAGGCGCGTTTCGAGTTCGGCCAGCGTGCTTGTGATCGGGTCGTGGACCGGCTTGGCGAAAGCTGGGGCGGATATACCCGCGACGGCCGTGGCGGCGGCGAGCGAGAAATCGCGGCGGGTCAGGAAATACGTCATCGGGGTCTATCCGGTATCAATATCGGGTCCGGCATTTGGCCCCCGGGGCAGGCCGCTTGGCAAGGGCAGGCGGGCTGCCCTAAAACCGTCCCACAACAGATGGGAGCGAGACGCATGTCGGAAGTGATCAAGAGCGCCGACCGCGCGGACGGGGTCCGCGTCCTGACGGTGGCGAACCCGCCGGTCAACGCGATCAGCGCGGCGGTGCGCCAGGGGCTGGTCGACGGCATAAATGCCGCCGCCGCGGACGATGCGGTCAAGGCGGTGGTGGTGACGGGGGCGGGCGCCACTTTCATCGCCGGCGCCGACATCCGCGAGTTCGGCCAGGAGCCGCCGCCGGGCAATCCGAACCTTGTCCAACTCATTCACTGCATCGAGGACAGCCCGAAGACCGTGGTCGCCGCGATCAATGGCGCGGCGCTGGGCGGCGGATTGGAGATCGCGCTCGGCTGCCACTGGCGGGTCGCGGCCCCCAAGGCGCCGCTGGGCCTGCCGGAGGTCAATCTCGGCATCATTCCCGGCGCGACGGGGACCCAGCGCGCGCCGCGGGTCACGGACATCCAGACGGCGCTCGACCTCGTCGTCCACGGCCGCCCGATGCGTGCCGCCAAGGGCGTCGGGAAGGGGCTGGTCGACGCGGTCGAAGAAGGGGACCTTATCGAGGCCGCCGCTGCCATGGCTCTCGCAAAATCTCCCCGGAAGCTGCGCGAGGACGACACGAAACTCGCCGAGGCGCGCGCCAACCCGGGCCTCTTCGACGACTACAAGAAGTCCATCGCCCGGCAGTATCGCGGCTTCGTCGCGCCCTTCGAAGGGGTCGATGCCGTCCGTATGGCGCTCGTCACGCCCTATGACGAGGCGATCATGAAGGAGCGGGAGACCTTCATCCGCCTGCGCGACAGCGAGCAGGGCAAGGCCATGCGCCACGTCTTCTTTGCCGAGCGGGAGGTGACCCGCGTTCCCGGCATCCCCAAGGGCACCGAGGCCAGGAAGATCGAGAAGGCAGGCGTCGTCGGCTGCGGCACGATGGGGGGCGGCATCGCGATGAATTTCGCCAATGCGGGCATCCCGGTGACGGTCCTCGAGA
>CAYGKX010000463.1:0-1066 GCA_964350225.1 uncultured Rhodospirillaceae bacterium
GCCGAATAGGGGCGACGTAATGGCCCGAGCGGTTCACTGCAAAGGTGATCCGGTTTGACCGACTCCAAGGACATTCTGTGCGGCTGTGTCGGCCTGACGCGCGAGGCCGCCATCCAGACGCTGAATGCCGCGCCGGGACAGGGCTTCGAGGCCTTTCTGACGACGACAGGCGCCGGGCGGGTCTGCACGGCCTGCATGCTGGATCTCGAATATCTCTTCGTCGAAACGCCCCGCCCGCGGCAGGCGGAAGGACAGGCGACCGGCGCGAGGACCGGCGAAAGGATCTCCGCCAGGCATCGGTTCTATGGCCTGCTCGACAGGCTGCCGCCGCGCCTCGCCTACAAGCGCGCAAACTGGATGCCGGTTCTGTCCGGCCCTGGGATCGACCAGTATCTCTGGATCGCCAACCGCCCCATGCTGTTCGGCACCGCCAGCGACGAGCGGGAGGTGCGGGTCACCTATATTGTCCGCGACGCGGCCGGACAGGTCCGCCGGAAAGGGCGCCTGGACATCCCGGTTGGCGAACAGGCGCGGGTGAACCTGTCGGAAGCCCTGCCGGCGTCCCGCGACCTCGCGATCGGCAGCGTGCAGGTCGACAAGATCGCCCGCCGCCCCGGTGTCACCGGCACGACCCGGCCGCAGACGGAGATCGTGACGCCGACCGCTGCCGCAGCCCTGCATTTCCAGGCGGCGAACCGGGGGTACGACCGCCATTTCTCCTTCATCCATCGGCCCGACGAGGACAGGACCTATTTCACGGTGCTGAATTGCGGCCGGGCGGACTTCGACATCGCGCTCGACTATCGCGACGAAGCGGGACGTGTCCGGGGGACTGAAAGGGTGACCCTGCCGCCCCTTACGGCCCGGCTCTTGACGTTCATGCCCGAGGACGAGGCCCCGGCTCCCGCCGGCGAACTGATCACCGCCCACATCCGGGCGCGCGGCATCGGCAAGCTGCATGCGTTGAATGCCGCGCCCGATTTGTCGGCCTTCTCGATCGATCACCTCTGACCGGCGCCGCACCCCGATGTCGTCCTTCCTGATCCCCATCATCGCGTGGCTCCCG
>CAYGKX010000463.1:1077-3310 GCA_964350225.1 uncultured Rhodospirillaceae bacterium
TCGTTCCTCTACTTCTCGACGGCGGCGTTCGTATGCCGGCTGGTCATGCCGCTGGAGGCGATCGCCCCCCGCACCCGGCCCGCCGGCGGGGAAGCGGAACGCTACTGGCAGGCGGTCGCCGACGGTGAGGTGGTCGCGACGGGCAGCGACATCGTCTGCTTCCGAGACGGCAGGCTGGTGTCGGAGAACCTGTCCGATATCGTCTGGCGGGCGGAGGCGGCGGGCGTCTGGCCCGACGCCGGCGGGTTCATCGAATTCGGCTTTCGCGCCGTCGACGACGCGGATCTCTTCCGCACCCGCAGCCTGCCCGGCCTCTACAACGTCTACACGGCGCCCGGCCGGAAGAGCTTCTTCAGCTGCCACACCTGGAAGTTCGGCTCGCCCCAGGTCATCAGTCAGATCGCCAACTTCGGCCGCTATATCGACGCCTATACGGTCTGCCATGTCGACCGCGATCGCGGCTTCACCGACAGCTTCGTCTTCATCAACCCCTACAAGCGGCCCATCGTGGTATCGCTTGCCACGAACGACGGTCGGACCCCGCCGCGCATCCGGATCGAACCGCAGTCCGCGGCCGCCTTCGACATGGCCGTGCTCCTGGAGCCGGGCGAGCGCCGCTGGCAGGGACAGATCCAGCTAACCGCCAACAACCGGGTCGTCGCCTATGTCGTGAAACATGCGCTGGGCGATCCCGGCCGCATCACGACCGTCGAGCATCTGGACCCCTTTCGCGCCGATCCGACCCATCTGCCCTGGGCCCGCTGGCTGCGCAGCCGGTTCGGCGACTGGCGGGCGACCCGGCGGGCCCGAACCGCCAATATCGAGGCGACCAATAGCGGGACGGGCAATGGCGGAACAGCCAGTATCCGGACGCCCGACGAATGAGCGCCGCCCCCCGGATGATCATCGTCGTCCCGGCGCGCGGCGGGTCGAAGCGCGTGCCGCGGAAGAATGTCCGCCCTCTCGCCGGGCGCAGTCTTCTTGCCCGGACCGACGATGCCATCCGCGCGTCCGGCATCGGGGCCCCGGTGCTGCTGACCACCGACGACCGCGAGATCGCCGAGAACGGACGGTCGCTCGGCTGGCAGATCGTCGACCGGCCGGACCATCTCGCGGACGACATGGCGCCGACCGAACCCGCGATCCTCCACGCCCTCGACGCATGGGAGGCGGGCGCACCCGGGACGGCGGACTGGCTGATGATGCTGCAGCCGACGTCGCCATTTCGAGACGGTGATTGTCTCCGCCAGGCCGTGGATCTGCTGACCGCGCGGGACGACGCGGATGCAGTGGTCGGCATCGCCGCCCTTCATGTCGGCGCGCGTCATGTCCATTCGCTCGGACCGGATGGCGTTCTCGCGCCGCTTGGCGACGACGGTACGCGTACATACGTGCCGAACGGCGCCCTTTACCTGATCCGGACTGCGGCCTTGCGTAAGCACGGAACCTTTTACCCCCCGCGCACCCTCGGCCTCGAAATGGGTCGGATCGCCTCTCTCGACATCGATACGGAAGACGACTGGTGCATGGCCGAAGCCCTGCTTTCACTGCCTTCAGGACAGGAACAGAACCGCCCATGACGGACCGGATCGTCGATCTTGCTCCCTATCTCTGCCTGCCCGAAACCTCCATTAGAGAGGCCCTGGCCCGTCTGGATGCCGTATCGGGCCTGTGCCAGCTCGTCGTCCAACCGGAAGGCCTGCTTGTCGGCACCGTCACGGACGGAGACGTACGCCGGGCGCTCCTCCAGGGCGCGACCCTCGACGACCCCGTCTCCCGCTGCATGCATCGGGACTTCCTCGCCGGGCGGGTCGACGAACCTGCCGAGAACCGGCGTCTGCTGATCGCCGGCGAACGGGCCATCGACCTCCTGCCGATCCTCGACGCGGAGGGTGCGCTGGTCGACATGCTGGTGCGCAGCGCCAGCGACCTGTCCATCCGCCACGCGCTGGTCATGGCCGGCGGTTTCGGCCGCCGGCTCGGGGACCGGACGAAGACCACCCCCAAACCGCTGCTGCCGGTCGGCGGCAAGCCGATCCTGGACCGCGTTCTCTGCGCGCTCGAGGAAAGCGGCGTGCCACGCGTCTCCATCGCCATCCATTATCTGGCGGAACAGATCGAACAGTCCGTCGCCGGGCGGGACAATCGTGCGGAGATCGACCTCTTGCACGAGACGGCGCCCCTTGGCACCGCCGGTGCTCTGGCCCTCTTGTCCGATACGGCGGGCGGGCCG
>CAYGKX010000463.1:3320-3647 GCA_964350225.1 uncultured Rhodospirillaceae bacterium
CGAAACGTTCCACCGGCGCCACGGGCTGGATGCCACCATCGCCGTCACCCGGCACGAGACGGAGATCCCCTACGGCGTTGTCCGGTTCGACGAGGACGGCCTGTTCGAGCGGGTCGAGGAGAAGCCGACCGTCAGCCATTTCGTGGCGGCCGGCGTCTATTATCTGGCGCCGGAGTTCCTGTCGCTCATCAAGCGCGGCCAGCGGCTGGACATGCCCGACCTTCTCAACATGGGCAAGAAGATCGGGCTGCGCATTGGGGTCTTTCCGATCCACGAATACTGGGCGGATGTCGGGCGGCCGGAAGATCTCGCGCAGGCCGATGCGAC
>CAYGKX010000464.1:0-618 GCA_964350225.1 uncultured Rhodospirillaceae bacterium
CCGCCGTCGATCTCGACCTCGATCAGCCCAGCCGCGAGGGCGCTCGCGGCGATGTGTTCATCGGCGCCCTGACCGTTGATGAGCAGCTCCTTGGTTTCCGCAATCTCGATCGTGAACGGACCGAGATTGGTGCGCTCGAAGAGCACGTCGCCGCCGTCGGATCGGACCTCGAAGGCGTCTCCGGCCCCGTCGGCGCCGTTCACCACGGCGGTGTCCTGGCCGTCTCCGCCCTTCATCACGTCCGATCCGTCGCCGTTGTTCCAGACCATCGTGTCGTTGCCGTCGCCGCCCAGCATCTTGTCGTTGCCACGGCCTCCGACCAGCAGGTCGTCACCGTCGCCGCCCTTGAGGGTGTCGTCACCCTGGCTGCCGACGATGCTGTCGTCGCCATCGCCGCCGTCGACCTTCAGCTTGACTAGCCCCGCCTCGAGAGCGCTCGCGTCGATGGCATCGTCGCCGCCCTGGCTGTTGACGCGCAGCTTCTCGGTGCTGCCGATATCGAGCGAGAAGGGCCCCAGGTTGACGCGCTGGAAGTCCACCCGACCCGCGTCGGTCGCGATGACGAACTCATCGCCGGCTGCGTCGGCGCCGTTGACGATGGCGGTGTCCTTGCCCTTT
>CAYGKX010000464.1:628-3644 GCA_964350225.1 uncultured Rhodospirillaceae bacterium
ACCCTTCAGCAGGTTGCCGCGGCCGGCGACCGCTTCTTCCAGAAGATAACGCAGTAGCGAACCCCGCCGCTCGCTCGCGGGAAATTCCGGGCTGGCCAGAATGCGTTCCATTTGCGCCAGGACTGCGCCGTCAGTCGGCGATCGGGCACCCGACAGTTCAGCCGCGTCCGATGACGTCGGACCCGTCGCCGTTGTTCCAGCCCATCTTGTCGTTGCCGTCGCCCCCCAGCATGACGTCGTTGCCGCGGCCGCCGATCAGCGTGTCGTTGCCGTTCTCGCCCGCCAGGACGTCATCGCCGTCGCCGCCGCGGACCTTGTCATTGCCATCGCCTGCAACGATCACATCGTCGCCCGCCAGTGCCTCGATCAGCTCGCTCTCGATACCGCCGGTCAGAACTTCGGCCTGATCGGTCCCTGTGATGAATTGCTTGGCCATCGTCGTCTCCATGATCTCATCTCGGGCAGCGCCACCGCGGCGTTGCTGTCCGTTGGGTCGCGGCGGGGTCCGGAAGGGTTCAAAATTTTTCTCGCCTGCCCGTCACGGACATGTGAGTTCAGGACGAGCGGCGAACGTCGCTCGGGACGGCCGTGCCAATGACGGTTCGGTCGAAGTGGGGCAGGACTACCGATGACGGCGGTCTCCGACAGTGATGCAGACCTGATTCCCCGCATCGCCGCGGGCGAGAAGCCGGCGATGAAGCTCCTCTACGAGCGGCATTCGGAGGCGCTCTATCGCTTCCTGCAGGCGCGCATGCGCGACCGGTTCGAAGCGGCGGACGTGATGCAGGAAGCGTTTCTCGAGGTCTGGCGCGGGGCCGCCAGGTTCGAAGGGCGGTCAAGCGTGCGAACGTGGATCTATGGCATTGCCCGCAACCGCTCGGTTGACCGGCTGCGCCGCTCGCATCGAGAAACGCCCTCGGAACCCGACGAGACGATCCCGGACGAGGCGCCGGACCCCGAGGCTATCGCCGTGGCGGCGAGCGATGCCGCACGGGTCCGCGGCTGCCTCGAAGAGCTGAGCGGGGCGCATCGCACCGCGGTCGAACTCGCCTTCTTTCAGGAGCTAGCCTACCGGGAGATCGCCGAGATCGAGGGGGTCCCGACCGGGACCGTCAAGACGCGCATCCTCCACGCCAAGCAGCTCCTGAAGCGCTGCCTGTCGGCGGTGACCGGCCGGCGGTGAACTCAGTCCTCCTGGACCGTCTCAACGATCGCGGATTCCGACCTGAGGCGACGTATGCCGGCCTCGCGGCGCGCAGGATCCGGGAAGCCCAGCGTCCAGAGGCCGAGCGCGCTGGGTCCGCCGGTGATCGTGGCGCCGACCTCCTGCAGAAGCGCACGGATTGCCGCCTCCGTGGCTTGTGGCGCGAAGGCCACGGTGACGGTTCCGACCACGGCGTCGGTGGCAGGGACATAGGCGCGGTCCGTGCCTGCACTCCACCCCGGCAAGTTGGGCACGACCGCAAGCTGCCACAGACCGATGCCAAGAACCATCGCCGCCGCGATCCGGAGGGCCGGACGCCATTGGAACCGTGGCGCCGGCTGGCCTGCCGTCTCGGCATCGATGGCGCGCGACAGCCGGGACCAGCCTAGCTCGCCCGGGGGCGCGTCGTCCTGCGCCCGGTGCGCGGCATCGAGGCCGCGCATCAGGGTCGAGCTTGCCGCGGACATAGGCCATCAGGGTGGCGTCGTCCGGCCTGTCTGGAAGATCCGTCATCGCGTCATCCCGATCTGCGGCTCGTACCCGGCACCGATTGCCGGCCTCCTGCAAACATAGTCGATCCGGAACCCGTTCGGGTTCAGTTTTGCCTGGCGTGAGCGTACAAGAGCACCGTCAGGATTGAACCGCCCGGCCGCCGAAAACGACCACTGCGAGTAACAGCAGGAAGGATCGATCCATGACCCGCGCCAGACATCTCGGACCGTGGCCTCTCGTCGCGCTGGCGCTGGCGCTATGGGGATGTGCGCCCCCGGAACTGTCACCTCCTCCGCAGGCCGACATCGCGCGGGATGCCGGGGATGTCGTGGACCCACGCGAGATCGTCGCGCTGGCGCCCAGCCCCGCCGTTGCGGACCGCGTGACGGGGCGCGCCTCCGCTCAGGGATACGTGCTGGTTCGGCGCGACCGGCTCGCGACACTCGGCTTCGATCAGCTGGTGTACCGCATTCCGGACGGACAGGATGGTCCCGGCGCCATACGCGAGCTCGAAGCGATGGAGCCGGGCGTGACGGCGGGGGTGAATCACGCCTACCGGTTGCAGCAGTCCACCGCGGCCGGACGGGTCTACGCTCCGGCACTTCTGGACTGGCCCGACGCGGGCTGCCGGGCGCGGGTTCCGGTGGGGATGATCGACGGGGACGTCGACAGGTCGGCACCCGCCCTGCAGGGCGCGGTCATCGTCGAGCGGGACTTCACGGGCGGAAGGCCGGCGGCGCGACGGCACGGCACGGCGGTCGCCGAGATCCTGGCGGGGCCGGGTCGCCTCACCGGTGCCGAGATCTACAGCGCCGTGGTCATCGACAGCGGGGCAGATTTCGACGAGGCGGCGGGCGTCGACACCCTGATGCGGGCCTTCGACTGGCTGGGACAATCCGGCGTGCGCCTCGTCAACGTGAGCCTGGCCGGGCCCTACAACAAGATCCTGGATCGGGGCCTCCAGGCGGCCGACCGGAAAGGAATGGTCGTGATCGCCGCGGCCGGGAACACAGGCGCGGATCGCCCGCCACGGTATCCGGCGGCGTTCTCGCAGACGATCGCCGTGACCGCGGTCGACGCGGCGATGAGGCGTTACGCGATGGCGCCGACCGGCGACCACATCGACTTCGCGGCGCCGGGAGTGGACATCTTCGTGCAGCTGGAGGGTGGGCGTTACTTGTCGGGAACGTCGCTCGCCGCACCTTTCGTGACCGCCCTGGTGGCGGGTGGCGGCTACCCGATGGGCTCACCCGACCAACTTCGCAGGGAGTTGGCCAAGGGCGCGCTCGACCTCGGCGACCAGGGACGTGACGAGGTCTT
>CAYGKX010000465.1:0-3641 GCA_964350225.1 uncultured Rhodospirillaceae bacterium
CACCGCCGTGAACATGGCCGGCTCGATCCTGTTCATGATCTCGGCCGTGGCGAGCCACACGGCGGCAACAGGCAACGCCATCGCCCCGGCGGTCGCCAATCTCGGCACCTTGGGCGGCGGCCTCTGCTTCTTCGCCGGTGCCTATCTCCTGCTGCCGGAGATGTTCGAGAAACCAGCCACCTAATCCGCCTTCTTTTCGAGCTTCCGCGCGCGGGAGGCCATTTCCTTGAAATGCAGCCGGTCGCCCTCGGTCTTGGCGCGCACCGCCGCCGCGTCGAGTTCCTTGGCGAGTTTCGGCAGCATGTCCCGAACCCAGGCGGGGAAGACGGTTTCCGTGCCGCTGGCCGCCGCGATCACGGCGAAGGACATCGGATAGCCCCGCCGCGCGAGCCGCCTCACCGCCGAACGCCATTTCGCGGGGCTGCGCGACTGCAATTCCAGGAGTTCTCCGATGCGCCTGAGATAGCCGATCTGTAAGGCCCGGCGCCAGCGGGGCGCCGCCGACAGATCGCCCCAAACCGCCTCGTAGGTGTCCCGGGCGAGGTCGAGGACCCCATAGGCCTTGGGATCGGCAGCCTTCTGTCCTTCCAGCAGTTCCAGCTTGGGGCCGGTCAGGACTGCGTTCACGAGCGCCGCCTGGAAGGCCTCGACGAGTTGCGTTCCGCCCACCACGGACGCGCGCGACAGAAGCCTGGGGTCCTTGTAGGCGTCGAGGGTCCGGGCGCCCTCGCCCAGAAGGTAGCGCACGGCAGCCTTTTGGCGCGCCGCCGGAACGATCCGCTGCTTCGGCGCGCCCGGCGCGAAGGGGTCCGCCTCGACCCCGCCGACCAGCTTCGCGACCGACTTCAGGAAGCGCAGATGGTGGTTCTGGAACTGGGAGAACGCCTTGGCGAAGAGCGCGTCGTCGCCCTTGGTCGCCGTTTCCAGCCGGGCGAGCGAACGCAAGATGTTGGCGATGCCGAGACGTGTCGCCTCGATCCGCTCCGCCCCGGTATTCTCGCGCAGTACCCTGGGGTCGTAGTGGCCGTAGACCTTCTCGCGCGTGGTCTCCTTGGTGCTCCAGATCAGGCGCCGGTCGCCCTGGGCCTCGCGGGCGATCCTGTCGAGCTCCTTCTTCTCCTCGGCCGGCGTCTTGCCGAAGACGCCATAGCCCCATTTCACGGCGAAATAGTCGTAGGGGCCGATGCCCGGAATGATCTTGGTGACGCCATCGCCCGGCTGGGCCACCTGGTTCCAGCGGCCATAGGCCATGATCGACGCGTTCGGCCCCCACTTGTTGGCGAACTTCGGATCGCGCATCTGGGCCACCGTGTACGCGGTGGAGGCAATGTGGTTGTGGCGCAGGCCGATGGCATGCCCGACCTCGTGGGCGATCGTGTATTGCAGCAGCAGGCCCTGGACCTTCTCGTTCAGCGGCAGGCTATTGGCGCGGGGGTCGAGCGAACTCGCGATGGCGAAATAGTAGCGTCCGAAATAGGAGATGACCTGGGGCCAGGCCTCGATGTGGGAGGCGAGAATCTCGCCCGACCGGGGGTCGACGATGTGCGGCCCGCGGGCGTTCGCATTCGGCTGGGCAAGCCAGCGGATCACGCTGTAGCGGGCGTCTTCCGGGGTCCAGTTCGGATCCTTGCTGAAGGCGGGCGCGTCCCGTGCCACGATGGCGTTGCTGAACCCCGCGGCGCGGAAGGCCGGCTTCCACATCTCGATTCCGGCCTTGATGTACGGCCGCCAGCGGTCCGGCACCTCTCGCCCGACATAGAAGACGATGGGCTTGACCGGGTCGCTGACCGCGGCCCCTGGCACCTTTTTGACCAGGCGGAACCGCGTGATGAAGCCGCGCTTCTTTTCCGGATTACCCGGGCCGCCATATTCCGTGTAGTCGGAGAATTCCGTGACCGATGCACCGGCCGTGAAATAACCGATTCGCGGATCGGCCGGGCGGCCCACCATCGGCGTTTCCGGCAGCATGACGATCGAATGGCCGACCCGAAGCGAGACGCCCCGGAGCGGCAGGCTGGAATTCCGCGCCGGCCGCGCGAGAAAGGTGAGGTGCGCGCGAACGCCGAAATTCTTCGGAAAGACGCGGACACTGGTGATGTAGGAAGCTGGTCGGCTGACACCCGCGGGCTTCATCCCCGCCTTGCGGATCTGCGGGCGGGCGGACATGGTCGGGATGTCACCGGAGAAGAGCGATGTGACGTTCACCAGGACCCGGCCGTCCTTCGCATCCGCCACGACCGGCAGGACCGCGATGATGGGCGGTTCGTTCGCGCGGCGGATGGCAAGTTCGATCGGGTTGATCTCCGCCCCGTCCTTCTGGCCCGGACGCGGATCCTGGCGGGCACTGCGCTTGGCGAAGGTAGCCGAGAGATCACGGATGAAGACCTTCTTGCCCCGGCGCTGGAAGCTGACGACCGAGCCGCCGAGGTCAAGGCTGCCGACAACGCCGGTCGGTACGCTCACGACCTCCGCATACCAGAGGAAGATGCGCCGGAAGGCGTGTTTCGGCAGCACGAACAACGTCCGGCCGTTCTTCGAGTAGGCCTCGATGACACCCTTGCCGTAGAGCCGCGCGCCCTTGAGGACGCTCTCTATTGTGCGCTTCTTCGATACCCTCTTTGCGGGGGGCGCGTCCTTCCTGGGGGCTGCCGGCGCCTTGCCAAGCTGCGCCGGCGCCTTGCCGGCCGGCTTCGGGGCCGGTGCCTTGGCGGGGGGCATCTTGGCAGGAGGAACCTTCGCCGGGGGCGCCTTGCCAGGCGGTGCCGGTTTGGGGGCAGGTGCGGGTGCGGGCGTTTCCTTGGCCTGCGCGCCGGCCGCCGGCACCAGCATCACGCTGACAGTCACGGCGGCAATCAGGAGGGGATGAATGAACCTGTCGACATACGTGGCCGTCGCCATCGGGCAGCCCCTTTCGGATCCGGTATCGATGCGCCTGTTCCGCAAACGCTCCCGCAAGGATGATCCTACGATTTTTTCACCCCGCGCAACCGCGTTGACCAGATGGCGGGGACCGGCTGGCGGGCTCAGCCGGTCCCGGGCGGGCCCTCTCCTTCCATCCCGGCAATCAGGGCTTCGAGCGCCGCCTTGAGACGTTCGCCGCGCCGCCTGTCGAAACCTTCCACCAACGCCCGGTCGATCTCGCGGGCCTGGGCAATGAGCTCCCCGACCGCGGTCCGGCCGGCCGCGGTAATGTGCACAAGCGTACGCCGGCGATCTCCCGGATCGATCCGTTTCTCGACCAGGCCGCGAACGGACATGCGCTCGATCAACCGCGTGGCCGTGGATTGTTCCGTGATGCAGATTTCCGCCAGTTCCCCCAGCGGCAATCCCTCGCCGTCGAAAAGCGTGGCGAGAACCCGCCATTCCCGGATCGGCATGCCATGACGCTTGAGCAGCGCATAGAAGCGCCGGCTCACGAGATGGCTCGCCCGCGACAGGAGATAGGGCAGAAACTGATCGATCGCTCGGCCGGCCATGCGTACGTCCCCGGTTCGGATATTTTGACATTTTATATGCGTTTGCATATGATTTCATCAGCCCGTCACGTTGCTTGGGGAGAAACCATGGCCCGGCAGGCGACCACCAGCGAACGCCAGTTCCGGCTCTACGACCGGAGCCTGAAGCGGCGCATCCAGCGCGAC
>CAYGKX010000466.1:0-3622 GCA_964350225.1 uncultured Rhodospirillaceae bacterium
GGCTTGTCGGCGTCGGCGGCGGCGAGTAACAATCAGGAAAATCCAGATTTTCTTGATTGTGGATATCGCTTCCGGTTTGATGACCGGATCTTGTGGAGGAATGTGCAGATGGCCAACGAATTCGACCCCAAGCTTCCCTCCAACAGGCTCGTCTTCGATATCCGCCGGGACAAGGCGCTCTATTCGGGCTGCCCGGATCGTATGGAAGAGGTGATGGCGGAATACGGGCTGAGCGAGGCAGAGAAGGAAGCCTTCCGCAATGTCGACGTGAAGGCGCTCGGCGACATGGGCATGCACCCCTATTTCCTGCCCCAGGTTACCCGCCTCATTCACGGCGGCGCCCGGAACACGACCAAGAGCGATGCGGCCCAGGCCTATCGAAAGTCCTGGGGCGACCAGATCGTCGAACACAAGCCCAAGTCATAGTTCCAGAGAGGATAGGAGCCCTCAGATGGCACAGATCGTTTCCGTCATGGCCCTTGCCCATGCGCCCGGCGTCACGGGCTGGCTCGACGCCGCGCCGCAGGACGAACAGGACCGGATCGTCGCCGGCTATCAGGAGATGGGCCGCCTGCTGCGCGCAACGAAGCCCGACGTAATCGTCGGCGTCGCGAACGACCATATGCTGAACCTGCCGCTGGAAAATCCGCCGGATTTCTGTGTCGGCACCGCCGCGAACTGGAATGGCCCCGCCGACTTCTTCAAGGATTGGCTCAATCAGTCGGGTTACGAGGTCGGCGGACGGCCCGATGTCGCCCAGGCGCTCACCGCCGCGGGCCAAGCCGCCGGCCTGAAGCTGACGAGCCGCGAAGACCTGCTATTCGACGACAACTGGTCGGTCCCGCTCTACTACCTCGATCCGGACTATTCCATCCCATTGGTGCCGATACACATGAACTGCATCAATCCCCCGGTGCCGACGCCGGAGGAAAGCGTGAAAGCCGGCAGGACCTTTGCGGACTGCCTGAAGAACGACCTGCCGGACGACCTGCGTGTTGCCTTCATCGGCACCGGCGGCCTGTCGCACGAACCGGGCGGCCCGCGCTATTTCACGATGGACGAGGAATTTGACGCCTGGTTCATGGACCTGATCGCGGAGGGCGACCTCGACAAGGTCTGCCGCGAGGCGACGGTCGAACGGATGAACGAGGCCGGCGGCGGCGGGACGACCGAGCTGCTGTCCTGGATGGTTGCCATGGCAGTCGCCGGGGGCACCCCTGCCCGTTCGATCTTCTATGTCGGTTCGCCGGAAATGCGCTGCGGCATCGGCGGCTCGGTCTGGGACACGATCCACTAGCGCACCGCCCGGCCCGCCGCCCCTACTTCCCGCCCCTTCTCGCGACTGGAACGACCCCATGACCGCATCGACCGCGCTCGCCGACCTCCTCACCGGCACCCGCGCCGCCCTTTTCGTCGTCGACATGCAGAACGACTTTTGCGCCGCGGACGGCTATGTCGCCGGACTCGGCCTCGACCCGTCGCCCTGCCGGGAGATCGTGGGTCGGCTGGAAGCGTTCATCGATGCGGCGCGGGAGTCCGGCGTGCCGGTCCTCTGGACCTGGGCCAATTACGACGACGACCTTGTCCCCGGTTCTTTTCTGCGCAAGAAGCGCGGCGCCGGCATCACGCGAACCTGTTGCGTCCCCGGAACGGAAGGTTACGAGCCTTTTGCCGTCGCGCCAGCAGACGGCGAGCCCGTGTTCATCAAGCATTGCTACTCGGCGATGACCAACCCCGAGCTTCCGGCCTACCTGGAGCGCGAGGGCATCGAGACCCTGATCTTCGCTGGCGTGCAGACCAACGTCTGCGTCGAATCGACCCTGCGCGAGGCCTACAACCGCGGCATCAACGTCGTCGTTGCCGAGGACTGCGTGGCGTCTCACACCAAGCCATTGCACGACGCGACGCTCCTGAACGTCCGCGCTCTCCTGGGCATCGTCGCCCCGGCCGCCGAGATCGAGGCCGTTTGGGCCGCGCCGGCGACGGTGTCGAAGACGGCCTGACCCTCCGCGACCCCGCACCGATCACATCAGAAATCCGGGGGCTCCGGACGCGTCTGCGCCGGGCGCCGAAAGTCCGCGGCTCACGCCCGGGGTGGCGCGCGATACCTAGGGAAATTCGCGCATCGGGTCCGCCCCGTCCCAGGCGGCCGCGATCTTTTTCATCTCGGCGAACCGCTCCAGCTTGACCGGCGTGCTCTGTACGAGTTCGAAGACCGTGCCGATCGGCCCGTCGCTCTCCAGATAGGTCACGCGCGTCACCCGGTCGAAGGGGCTCTGCCCGTCCATCTGGATCGTCATCCCGGCGGCGAGGCAGCGGTCGACGTCGCTGTCTACGTCGTCGCTGAAACAGGCCATGTGCTGGAAGCCGTCGCCATGCACCAGGTGGAAGTCGCGATAAGCGCTGGGCGCGTCGTTATGCTGCTCGATCAGTTCCACCTGCATGTCGCCCCAATAGGCGATGGAGAGGGTGACCACCGGCTCGCTCGGCACGCCGCGGTAGGTCAGGTTCGGCATTGTCAGCCGCTCGGCGACGAAGAACGGGCCGACGCCGTGGCGCCGGGTCCAGTGACGGACCGCCGTCTCCGTGTCTCCGACGATGAAGGCGATCTGGTCCGGTTTCGGAAACATCGGATGCATGGGTCCCTCCCTCGCCGCGCGGGCCGGTCCGCGCCTTTCCGTCTTTGACAGGCAACCGAGCGACCGTATTCTCGTCGCCCGCGTTCGCGCCAGTCCGGCGCCACAACCATAACCGGTCCGGGAGAACCGCAGCATGAAAACGGCCGAATTGTTCGATGTCAGCGGCAAGATCACGTTCGTCACCGGTGCCGCAATGGGCATCGGCTTCGGCCTGGCGGAGGTCATGGCCGACAATGGGGCGCATGTCGTCCTGTCGGATATCGACGGCGCGGCCCTTGCCGACGCGGTCGCCCGGCTGAAGGACCGCGGACTGTCGGTCGAGGGCGTGGAACTGGATGTCGGCGACACCGACAAGCTGCACGCCACCGTCGACAAGATCGTCGCCGACCACGGCCGGATCGACGTCGTCTTCGCCAATGCCGGCGCCAGCGCCGGCCCCGGCTTCGCCTTCGGTATGGGCTATCTCCACACCGTCGAGCGCGCGACATGGGACCGGGTCCTCGAGATCAACCTGACAAGCGTCTTCGAGACGGTCCGGGCGGCGTCGAAACATATGAAGGAGCAGAAGGACGGCCGCATCGTCGCCATCTCCTCCATCGCCGGGCTGAAGTCGGAGGAGATGGTCGGATACGCCTATACCGCGTCGAAGGCGGGCGTGATCAACGTGGTCAAGCACGCCGCGCGGGAGCTTGCCGAATACAACATCCTCGTGAACGCCATCTGCCCCGGCGCCTTCATGACGAACATCGCCGGCGGCCGGCTGAAGATCCCCGAGGTGCGCGAACAGTTCGCCCAGATGAGCCTTCTGAAACGGGTCGCGGAGGTCGACGAACTGACCGGCCTCGCCCTCTTCTTCGCGTCGCCGGCCGGGAGCTTCATGACCGGGACCGCGATTCCCATCGACGGCGGGGCGATGGTTTAGGGGCAGGCTGGTATCGGAGCCCGCCGTCGCATCCTTCGAGACGCGCTTCGCGCTCCTCAGG
>CAYGKX010000467.1:0-3609 GCA_964350225.1 uncultured Rhodospirillaceae bacterium
GCGATTTCTTCGGCCTGCGCCCTCGATACGATCGCCGAGACCGACAAGCGCCTGCGGCAGGCGCGGCGGCGAGTGGCCCTCACTGTCGGTCTGGCCGACCTTTCCGGCGCCTGGCCGGTCGCCCGGGTCACGGAAGCTCTGAGCCGCTTCGCCGACCGGGCCATCGGCGCGGCCCTCGACGCCCACCTCCTGGACGCGGCGAGACGCGGCCATCTGACCGCGCGGGAAGACGGCGCGCCGCCGCGCGACGGTTTCATCATCCTCGGCATGGGAAAGCTCGGCGGGCGGGAGCTGAACTATTCCAGCGACATCGACCTGATCGTCTTCTACGACCCCGATGCGATCGACACGCCGGCGCCCGATGCCCTGCGCGAACGCGCCATCCGGATCGTGCGCGGCATGGTCGCCTCGTTGCAGCAGCGAACGGCCGACGGCTACGTCTTCCGCGTCGACCTTCGGCTGCGGCCCGACCCTGGCTCCACGCCCCTCGCGGTCTCCCTGCCGGCCGCGATGACCTATTACGAAAGCATGGGCCAGAACTGGGAGCGCGCGGCGATGATCCGGGCACGTCCGGTGGCCGGCGACCTGGAGGCAGGACGCGCCTTCCTCGAGGAACTCACGCCTTTCGTCTGGCGCCGCAGCCTGGACTTCGCGACCATCCAGGATGTCCATTCGATCAAACGCCAGATCCAGGCCCACCGAGGCGGCGCCGACATCGCCGTGGAAGGCCATAACGTCAAGCTCGGGCGCGGCGGCATCCGCGAGATCGAGTTCTTTGCCCAGACCCAGCAGCTCATCTTCGGAGGGCGCGACCCGGCCCTCCGCTCCGCCAATACGATTGCCGCCATGGACGCCCTTGTCGCAGCCGACCTGATCGACCGGGAGACGGCCGACGACATGGAGGCAGCCTACGGCTTTCTCCGGACCGTCGAGCACCGCCTGCAGATGGTCGACGATCAACAGACCCACACCCTGCCGGACGACGCCGAGACACTTTCCCGGATCGCCCGGTTCACCGGCTACGCCAAGGTCGAGGATTTCCGCGCTGTGCTGCTCGATCACCTCGGCCGGGTCGGTGATCACTACGCCGACCTCTTCGAGGAGGAAGCGTCGCTCAGCGGCCCGGGCAATCTCGTCTTCACCGGCGGCGAACACGATCCGGACACCCTCGCCACCCTCGAGGGCATGGGCTTCCGCCAGGCCGAGACCGTGTCGACCCGCATCCGCGCCTGGCACCACGGCCGCTATCGCGCGACCCACAGCAACCGGTCCCGCCAGCTGCTCACGGAACTCGTCCCGACCCTGCTCGAGGCCCTCGCCGACACGACGAACCCGGACGAGGCCTTTGCCCGGTTCGATGGGTTCCTCGCCGGGCTTCCAGCCGGCGTCCAGCTCTTCAGCCTGTTCCACGCCCATCCGGAACTGCTTTCGCTCGTCGCGGAGATCATGGGCACGGCGCCTCGGCTGGCCAATCAGCTGTCGCGGCGGCCGATCCTTCTCGACATGGTCCTGAGCCACGATTTCTTCGAGGGCTGGCCGTCGAAGGAGGAATTGGCCCAGGGACTCGATGCGGCGCTCGACCAGGCGCGGGACTTTCAGGATGTCTTGGACATCGCCCGCCGCTGGGCCGGCGACCGGCAGTTTCAGATTGGCGTCCAGTTCCTGCGCGGCGCGCAGGACGCGGTGGCAATGGGACAGGCCCTGTCCGACACGGCGGATGTCGCCGTCGATCGTCTGTTGCCCCGGGTGACGGAGGAGTTCTCGGCCGCCCATGGCGTCTTCCCCGGAGGGCGCTTCTGTGTCCTCGGTCTCGGCAAGCTGGGTGGGCGGGAGCTATCCGCGACCTCCGACCTCGATCTCGTCTTCGTTTACGACCAGGGGCAGCAAGCCGAACAGTCGGATGGCGGGCGCCCACTGACCGCGAGCCACTATTATGCCCGTTTCGCCCAACGGGTCTTCAACGCCCTGACCGCTCCGACACCCGAAGGCAAGCTCTATGAAGTCGACATGCGGCTACGCCCCGCCGGGTCTGTCGGCCCCCTCGCTTCCAGTCTCAACGCCTTCATCGCCTACCAGAAAGACCAGGCCTGGACCTGGGAGCAGATGGCCCTCACCCGTGCCCGGGTTGTTGCTGGGGACCGCGATCTGGGGGCCGAGGTGATGGACGTGGTCGAGGCGACCGTTCGCCGGGAACGCGACCCCGACAGCTTGCTCGCCGACGTCGCCGACATGCGGGCGCGGATCGCGAAGGAACATGGCGCCAAACATGGGAGCGAGCACACGGTCTGGCACGCCAAGAATGTGCGCGGCGGTCTGATCGACGTCGAGTTCCTCGCCCAGTATCTGATCCTCCTCCACGCCCACGACCGTCCGGAGGTTGCGTCCACCAATACGGCCGAAGCCTACGAGCGGCTGGCGCGGGCAGGATGTCTCGACCCGGAGCACGCGCGGACACTCGCGTCCGCAGCCCGGTTGTGGCAGCAGGTACAGGCGATCATGCGCCTCACGGTCGGGGAGGATTTTCAGGAAGAAGCAGCGCCCGAGGCCCTCAAGCGGACCCTTGCCCGGGTAACGGGGCTGGCCAATCTATCGGAGCTGAAGGCGCGGCTGACGGCAACCGCGGCGGCGGTACGCCAGGCATTCGAGGAGTTCATCGAGGCGCCGGCCGCCCGTTTGCCGCGCAAGCAGGACGAGAAATAGGGGCACCGCGCATCCGCGGCGCCTGCCACTGAGCATGCAGTCATGACGGAAAGGAGCGACGATATGAGCCTCGACGCGGGAGACAAGGCCCCGGCCTTCAAGATGGCGACGGACGGTGGCGGCACGGTGTCACTGGCCGGCCTGAAGGGCAAACCCGTGGTGCTGTATTTCTACCCCAAGGACGATACACCCGGCTGCACCAAGGAGGCCTGCGCCTTCCGCGACGCCATGCCGGACTTCTCCAAGATCGACGCGGAGATCATTGGGGTCTCGAAGGACAGCGTCGCCAGGCACGACAAGTTCAAGGCCAAGTACGACCTGCCCTTCACCCTCGCCTCCGACGAGGACGGCTCAGTCTGCGAGGCCTATGGCGTCTGGGTCGAGAAGAACATGTACGGCCGGAAATACATGGGTATCGAGCGCGCGACGTTCCTGATCGACGCCAAGGGCAAGATCGCCCGGGTCTGGCGCAAGGTGAAGGTCAACGGCCATGCCGACGAGGTACTGGACGCCGTTCAGGCCCTCTAGTGCGCCTTGATCGCGGTCGCAGACACTCTTGCCAGATCCGCCGCCGCCGCACTTGCGGTGACGGACCCCGGTTCAAAGGCCGCGGCGGCAGGCGCTATGGCCGTAGGTTGGCGCGCGGGCGGGATGCCCCCCGGAGTGGCCGTCGCCGGCCTCGGCCGCCCCGGCCGGCCCGAGCGCCCGCTCCTGCTCGCCCCGCGCGAGATGCCGAAACGGCGGTCCGGCAGGACGCCGGAGGGGCGGGTCGCCCTGCTCCACGCCCTCGCCCATATCGAGCTGAACGCGATCGACCTCGCTTGCGACATCCTCGCGCGTTTCGCCGGGCCGGATCTGCCGCGCGGCTTCTACGACGACTGGGTCCGGGTCGCCGACGAGGAAGCGAAA
>CAYGKX010000468.1:0-3102 GCA_964350225.1 uncultured Rhodospirillaceae bacterium
CGGCCTGAACCCGGCGCACAACACGAACTAGTCGGCCTTCGTAGGTCTGGCCGATCCGATCAGGACGACGCGCCGGCCGTCCCGGCACAGGGCGACGGTGCGAAACTGTTCGCCGCCCGGACAGGCGTCGGATTTCCGGTCCTGCCCCTCTCGCCGTTTCCGCTCGATCTCCCGCTCCTCGCGCAGCCGTTCGAGCCGCTGCTTCTCGGCATAGCTGGGGAGCCAGAGCGCCGTGTTCGGCAAGGCGACGACGATGGCCAGGCCAATCAGCTGCAGAATCACGAAGGGTATGATGCCCCGGTAAATCTGCCCGATCTTCACTTCGGGCGGCGCCACCCCCTTCATGTAGAACAAGGCGAAGCCGAAGGGCGGCGTCAGGAAAGACGTCTGCAGGTTCACGGCGAGAAGGATGGCGATCCAGTGGATCACCTCCTTGTTGTTGATGTCCTCAGAGGTGACATGGGGGGCGAAGTCGAGATCCTTGAGGACCGGCGCGATCAGCGGCAGGACAATCAGCGTGATCTCGATCCAGTCGAATAAGAAGCCGAGAATGAAGACAAGGACGAGCATCGCGAACAGGATGAACCAGGGGCTGTGGTCCTCGACCAGGCCGCTGACGATGTCGTCGCCGCCCAGTTCCCGGAAGACGTAGGAAAAGGCCGTTGCGCCAAGGAAAATCATGAACAGCATGCCGTTCACTTTGGCGGCGTCGTAGACGACGCGCTTCAGCACGCCGCCGAAGGCGCGGACTTCCGCCCCCAACTTCCTGAAGAACCCACCTGCGACATCGGCCGAGGGAACGCGGTCGTCCATATCGTCCCGCCCGCTGACGTCACCGAAGAAGATGTTGATCAGTGGCTTGAAGACGAGGCCCAGAAGGATCGCCCCGACGGCGCCGCCGCCGGCTGCTTCGGTCGGTGAGGCATAGCCGAAGAGGATCGATCCGAGTACGAGGACGATCAGCAGCACCGGCGGGAAGAAGCTCACCAGCACCATCAGGATCACCCCGCCCCAGGTCTTGGGGCCGAGATGGACGGCGAGCGGCGGGGCGAGCGACGGATTGAGCGCGCAGCGCGTGACGATGTAGAGCAGGTAGAGCCCGGCGAGGATCAACCCGGGAAAGAAAGCGGCGAAGAACAGGTCGCCGACGGATACGGCCAAAAGGTCGGCCATCAGCACCAGCATGATCGACGGCGGGATCAGGATCTCGAGGGTTCCGGAGGCGGCGATCGTGCCGGTCGCGAGCGGGATGTTGTAATTGGCCGCGAGCATGTGACGCAGCGCCAGGAGCGTCATCATGACGACCGATGCGCCGATGATCCCCGTCGTCGCCGCCATGATCGTACCCATCAGGGTCACCGCGACGGCGAGGCCCCCGGGGACGCGGCGGAGCAGCACTTCGAGACAGCTGAGCAAATCCTTTGCGACGCCGGACCGCTCCAGCATCGTGCCCATGAAGATGAACATGGGGATCGCGGTCAGGATCGGCCGTTCCGCGATCCCGCCCCAGATGCGGGGGACGAGATTGAAGAAATTGATGAACTCGAACACATCGAAGGCGATGCCGATGACGCCGAAGATCAGGGCGACACCGCCCAGCACGAAGGCGACGGGCACGCCGGTGAAGAGCAGCAGCGCGAGGGCCGCGAACATCAGGACCGGCAGAAGTTCGATCAGGCCATCCATCCGGTCGCGCTACCTTGTGGTTCCGGTCGTGGGCGGGGACGGGTCAATGGGCCGGCGGCGTCGGTGTCGGCGCGCCGGGTTTGCTGTCGACGAAAAAGCGGGTCTTCAGGAGGCCCCTGGCTTTATCGCCGCCGAACAAGACGACGAGTTTCCTCAGCACGGTTGAAATGCCGGCCAGGAAGAGGAAGAAGAAACCGATCGGCAGGAAGGCCTTGATGATCCAGCGATGGGACAGGCCGGCGCCGGAGCTGGAGATCTCGTGCTGCTCGTAGGACGTGATCGTGAAATCGAGGGTGTACCAGATCAGGAGCGCCATGAAGGGCAGCATCAGGACGAGGAGGCCGATCAGCTCGATGGCGGACTTCACCTTGGCCCGGAACCGTTCGGTCACCAGTTCGATCCGGACGTGTCCGTTCAGGACGTAGACCCAGCCGATGCAGAGCATGAAGAGCACCGTGTGAAAGTGCCACTCGAGCTCCTGCAGCTTCGTGGACGTGATCAGCTCCTGCTCCCGCCACAGGGAGAAGTCTCGGAGGAAGTCGACCGACGACTGGGACAGGTTGCGGGTGATGACGTCGAACATCGTCACCAGTATCAGGACGAGGCCGAACCACGCACCGATGCGGCCGACGACCGAGATAATCCGGTCCAGTCCGTTACACAGTCGGGCAAGGGCGCGCATGCTGTCCGTCCGGCGGCACGGGGCGGAGGGAGCGACCTGCCGGCGCCGAGCCGGCGGGTCGCTCAAGCCCCGGGGACCGTGGCTATTTCAGATAGCCGTGGTCCTTCCAGACGACATAGTCGGCCCGGAATTTCTGCAGCGAATCCCACACCTTGGCGAACATCGGGTCGGATTTCGCCTCTTCCGCCGCGCCCTCGTTCCACGCCTTCTGGATCGCGGCGAGGATTTCCGGCGACCAGCGGTGGATGTTGACGCCCTTCTCGCGCAATTCCTTCAGCGCGGCGAACTGGATGGCCTCGCCTTCCGCGAGCCCCTCCCGGACATTGTCGCCGCAGGCGACACGCAGCTGCGCCTTCTTGGTCTTCGAGAGCGCGTCATACTTCTTCTTGTTCATCATGATCTCGAAGATCGTCGACTGCTGGTGCCAGCCGGGGAAGTAATAGTGCTTCGCGATCTTGTAGAAGCCGAGCCGCAGGTCGATCGCCGGCATCGAGAATTCCGTCGCATCGATCGTGCCGCGCTCCAGCGCCGGATAGATGTCGCCGCCCGCGAGGAGCTGGGTCGACACGCCGAGCTTTTGCATGACCTTTGCGCCGAGGCCGAAGAAACGCATCTTCAGGCCCTTCAGATCGGCGACGGTCTTGATCTCCTTGCGGAACCAGCCCGACGCTTCCGGCGCGATGATGCCGCAGACGAGCGAGTGGATGCCGTGTTTGTTGTAGACCTCGGTCATC
>CAYGKX010000468.1:3138-3594 GCA_964350225.1 uncultured Rhodospirillaceae bacterium
AATACATCCAGGCGAGATACTCGCCGGACGACGGTCCGAAGGGTACGGCGGCGAACAACGCCAGCGATTTCTCCTTGCCGTACCAGTAGCCCGGCGTCGACCAGGCGGCGTCGATCGAGCCCTTGGCGATCGCGTCGAAATACTGCAGCGGCGGGGCGAGGGCGATCGGCTCGTAGAAGCGGATCTTGAACTTGCCGTCGGAAATCGCGTCGACCTTCTTGGTCAGCGAGATGCCCAACGAGCCCAGCTGGACAAGCCGGCCGGGAAAGGTGCTTCCCATTTTCCAGCGAACGGTCTTCTCGGCGGCGTCGGCCGATGCCGGCAGGGTCGCCGAGGCGGCGGCCAACGCAGTCGCGGCGGCCCCCAGGGTCAGAATCCCACGCATCTTCATGATCGTTTGCCTCCCATGGCTCTCGTTACGACGGCTGTTGTTATCCGTTCGCTACTTTTTCGCAG
>CAYGKX010000469.1:0-3592 GCA_964350225.1 uncultured Rhodospirillaceae bacterium
CTGTCGAAGGGTGAGCCTGTCGAGGGGTGAGCCTGTCGAAGGGTGAGCCCGCCGAAGGGTGAGCCGGCCGCACATCCGGAACAAGAAAAGGGGCGCCCGCCGGGGCGCCCCTTTCTGTCCGAATCGCGCCAGGGCCTTACTGGCTGCCAGGCATCTTTGTATAGCCGTCGGGCACCGCGAAGGCCGTCGGGCTGATCGGGCCGACCTTCACATTCTCCATGACCATCGAGAATTTCTCGGTCTTGCCGTTCGTCTGGCTCTCGCCCTCGATCCGCATCAGGATATTGTGGTCCTTGGTGAACCACATGAAGCCCGAAAAGTCGTCGCCCTTCGGGCTCTTGCCGGACGCTTTGTACTTGACGCAGGTGAACTCGCCGCAGGCTTCCTCGCCCATGGCCTCGTAGTTCGCCCCCTTGAGCCGCAGCATGTCGGTCGGTATCTGATCGCCCTGCAGCGGCCGGATCGCATACATCTTGCGCGACGGCATCATCATGGTCGCCGTCTTGGCCTGCTTGTCGGTCACCACGACCATGGACTGGCCGCCCATGCTGATGTCCATGCGCTGCTTGTTCGGCGTGTAGTACATCTTGAAGGTCACGGTCTGGTTCTGCGGACCGCCGGTCAGCTTCATGTCGCCAACGTAGGGGGCGGTCGGCAAGCCGGGCTCGGCGGCGCCGGCATGTGAGGTCGGCACGGCCAAGAGGCCAACGACGGCCAAGGATTTGAAAAGCTTCACGACTTGCTCCTGACGTTGGTGGGTGTGTTGGGACGGCGGCAGGCGGAACTAATGGGTTCAGCTTCCGACCCATATAGGGATCATACGGTGGAATTTAGGCGCGGGTGCCCGCGGGAACAGGGCAGGCCCTACTGCCTCTTCGCCTCCTCATAATCCGGTGGGACCAGGAAAAGCCGCGGGTTGGGCTCTCCGATCTTGAGGTTCTGCGTCTCCATGAAAAAGCGCTTTGCCGTTTTGCCGCGACGCACTGTGCCGTCGAGCCGCACGACGATGCGCTGCGACGTCAGCCAGGCCAGGCCCTCGAAGACCTGGCGGCCGCCCGGCGCGCCCTTCGCCTGGAACTTGATTGCGACGATGTCGCCGACCTTCTCCGGGCCGACCTGGGTGAAGGTCGCGCCTGGCTTGGACAGGCCGAAGTCCCAGCCCGGATCCTGCCAGGGCACGGTCCGCTTGGTCTTGCGGCGCGGATCGAGGGTGACGATGCGGTTCGCCGCCTTGTCGACAATGGTGATCAGCCGGTTCGTACCGACCAGGAAATCGAGGCGCTGGCGCTGGGGCGTGTAATAGAAGGTTGTCTTCACCTGCTCGCCCCGGTCGTCCCGGAAGACACGGTCCGCCTGGTAGGAGACGGTGGGCCCGGACTGGGCCGACGCCGGTACGCCGGGGCCGGCAACCAGGGCCAGTGCGGGCAACAATCCGGCGAATATCGAACGGAGGGGGCGGAAGGACAGGTGCATCGCGGTTCCCTTTCGGCAGGCATCTTGGCCGATCGTGCTGGACGTCGGCCGGCCCGCCGTATATGGCAGCTTCGGCCGGCGACATGCTAGCATAACCGGACATAGGCCATCGCGAGCCGCCCGGCAAAACAGGGGCGCCGGAAGCACCGGCGCCAGGGCCGACGGGTCCGCCTGCCGGAACCGCGCCGAGTTCGCTCGCCAAACGGGGCCCGGGCGCGGCGGACCCTCGCTGAAGAGTACGAGATTCCCCGGGGACAATGCCGGCCATCGATGCTTCCTTCCAGATGTGGGCCGTCTATGCGGTCATCCTGATCGCATTGGCCTTCTATGCGACGGAGCGGCTGTCGCTCGAGCTCACCTCTCTCGGCGTCATCGTCCTGCTGCTCGTCTTCTTTCATCTGGCGCCGGTCGCGGGCGATGGCGGCACCAACCGGCTCGACGCGGAACGACTACTCGCGGGCTTCGCAAACCCGGCGCTGATCGCCGTCGCCTCGCTTCTGGTCATGGGCCAGGGCCTCGCACGGACCGGGGTGATCGAGCGGGCGATGCGTGGCGTCTCCCGCATTTCCGGGCGGAAGGCCCTGATCGCCGTCCCCGCGATCCTCGCCCTGACCCTGGTGATGAGCGCCTTTCTGAACAACACCCCGGTGGTCGTGATCCTCATCCCGCTGATGCAGGCGATTGCCGAAAGGTCGGGCAAATCGGCGAGCAGCGTGATGATCCCGCTCAGTTATGTCGCCATCCTGGGCGGCATGACGACCCTGATCGGCTCCTCCACCAACATCCTGGTCTCGGGCTCCCTCCAGACCCTCGGGTTCCGCTCGCTCACGGTCTTCGAGATCACGGCCTTCGGTCTCATCCTCGCGGCGGTCGGGTTCGTCTATGTCTATCTTGTCGCCCCGCGCCTTCTGAAAGATCGGGCGAGCCTTGCCACCGCGTTGGCGCCGGAGGCGAGCGGGCGCCACTTCATCGCCCAGCTGGTCGTGGGCGAGGGATCGAAACTGGTCGATGCAACGGCGCTGGGCGGCATGTTTCCGAGCCTCAAGGACGTGACGGTCAGGATGATCCAGCGGCGCGAGCGCGCCATCGTCCCGCCGTTCGAGGAATTCGCGTTGCAGCCCGGCGACATGCTGGTGGTCGCGGCGACCCGGTCCGCGCTGACGGATGCCGTAAGTTCCGATCCCGGACTGCATTATGCCGGCGGGTCGGACGAGGCGTCGGAGACGCCTTCCGGCCGCCCGGGCCCGCCGGGCCAGATGCTGGCCGAGGTCATGGTCACGCCGGCGTCGCGGCTGATCGGCCAGAACCTCGAGCAGATCGGCTTCCGCTACCAGTTCGGCGCGGTGGTGCTGGGCATCCAGCGGCGCTCGCGGATGATCCGGGCGCGGATGACGGAAATCCGCCTGGAAGCGGGCGACGTCCTCCTGATCCAGGGGCCTCAGGACAGTCTCCTCGGCCTGCGCGGCAATCCCGACATCCTGCCGATGGAATGGTCAGCGACCGACCTGCCCTCCCCCTATCACGCACGCCAGGCCGTTGCGATCTTCGCCGCGGTCGTCGTCCTGGCGGGGACGGGTCTTCTCCCCATCGCCATTGCCGCCCTGGCCGGCGCCGGCGCGATGGTGGCGACAGGCTGCCTCAATATCCGCCAGGCGTCCCGCGCCATCGACCGGCGGATCGTGCTGCTCATTGCCGCCTCCCTCGCCATGGGCGCAGCCCTGCAGGAGACCGGCGGCGCGGCGGCGTTGGCGCAGGGGGTCCTCGGGATTTTCGAGGGGATGGGCGCGGCGGTCGTTCTCTCCGCCTTCTTCCTGATCGTGGCGATCCTGACGAACCTTCTGAGCAACAATGCCTGCGCGGTTCTCTTCACGCCCATTGGCGTGTCGATCGCAACGGGCCTCGGCATCGACCCGACGGTCTTCGCGCTGGCCGTCCTGTTCGCCGCCAACTGTTCCTTCGCCTCCCCGATCGGCTATCAGACCAACCTGCTGGTCATGGGCCCGGGCCATTACCGCTTTGTCGACTTCATCCGGGCGGGCCTTCCCCTGGTCCTTCTTCTGTGCCGGGTCTTCAGCCTGGTCGCCCCCTGGTATTCCGGCCTCTGAGGCCCGCCACCCCC